>NZ_LKKV01000024.1:0-80911 GCF_001902585.1 Streptobacillus notomytis
GCTTTTCAACTGATACACTATTACAAATTGCTTTTAAACTATATATATGTTATGATAAATAGAAAAGAAAGAAAGGAAAGATTTTATGTTTAAACTTATTAAAAATATTTTGATGTACACTATTAAAAAGATATATTCTTTTTTTGTATACATTACTTTAATAATAATATTAATAACTGTGATTGCAGGTGGAATATTTGCTAAAAATGAATTAAAATCAGAAAAAACTAATGTATTGATTTCAGATATTTTTATACCATCTGAAGATAAATTTACAAATTCTATAAAATATATAAATGGAAAGAACATTACATTTTCAGAAGTATACAATTCACTTAATATTATTTCAGATGATGATAAGATTCAAAAAATATTTATTAATTTAGATACTACAGCTTTCTCAGCTGCACAATTAGAAGAATTAGAACCTGTATTAAATAAAATAAAATTGGCTAATAAAAAAATATATGCTTATGGTAGTGTAATTAACAATACAAACTATGGTATTGCTACTTTCGCAGATGAAATTATAGTTCCAGAAACACAAAATACAGATATAATTTTAACTGGATATTCAAATAAGAATATGTATTACAAAAATCTTTTTGATAAATATGGATTTGAAATTGAAGTAATACATGTTGGAAGTCATAAAAGCTTTGGACAAAACTATACTAGAAATAGTATAAGTAAAGAAGAAAAAGAAACACTTACTAGAATACTTGATAAAAGATTAGATTTATTCATACAAAAAAATGCAAATTCAAGAAAAATTAAACCAGAAATATTTAAAGAAAAACTATTAAATGGTGAGTATGCATACATAAGTCCAGAAAAGGCAAGAGATTTAGATTTAATAGATCAAATAATGTTTTATGAAGATTTAGCTGAAAAAATTGACTTAAAAGATCATAATACTATTTCTTTACAAGATTATTCAGAAAAGAAAATAAAAGAAATTAATACTAGCTCTAATAAAATAGCTGTAATTTATCTTGACGGAGAAATTACTGAACAAAGTAATTCAACATCTACATATATTTCTTATGATAATTTCAATAAAAAATTTGAAAAAGCTAATAAAATAGAAGGAATAAAAGGTATAGTAATAAGAATTAACTCTCCTGGTGGAGCGGCTATAGAAGCAAAACAAATATATAATAAAATAAGAAAATCAGAAATTCCAGTGTATATTTCTATTGGAAATATAGCTGCAAGTGGTGGTTATTACATATCTAGTGCTGGGAATAAAATATTTATCAATCCTTCATCTATAACTGGATCTATAGGGGTTGTTTCAATAATACCTAATTATTCAAAAGCATTAAATAAATTTGGGATAAATATTGATGGTGTAACTAAAGGAAAATATGTTGATCTATTAAGTCCTAATAAGGATTTAACAGATGAAGAAAGAAGCACTTATCAAAGAAAACTTAATGATGTTTATTCTGAATTTAAAAAAGATATATTGAAAAATAATAAAAAATTAACCCCTGAATCTTTAGAAAAAGTGGCACAAGGAAAAATTTGGTTAGGTAGTGAAGCAATAAAATTAAATTTAGTTAATGGATTCGGTGGACTTCAAGATACAATAAATGCACTTCAAAAAGATTTAAAGCTTGATAATGACTATAATATAATACATATATATTCTGAAAAAAATTATGAAGATGTATTTTCTTTATTTGATAAATTTTTAATTAAACTTAAACTAAAAAACAGCAAAATTTTAGTGTTAAATGAACTAGAAGAAAAAATACAATTTATAATAAATCAAAAAGGTAAGGCTATGTATTATTCTGATATTTTACCTTTGGAATTTTAAAGGGAGATGAGTAATGAGTATCTTAGATAACTTAAATACACAGCAAAAGAAAGCTGCAAAACTAATAGATGGTCAAACTTTAATATTAGCTGGTGCAGGAAGTGGAAAAACAAGAACACTAACATTTAAAATTGCACATATGATAAAAGAAAAAAATATTAATCCTAAAAATATTTTAGCATTAACATTTACTAACAAAGCTGCAAAAGAAATGAAAGAAAGAGTTGAAACATTAGTTGGTGATAACAACGATGTATCAATATCTACATTTCACTCTTTTGCTGTAAGATTGCTAAGAACATATTCTGAGAGAATAGGATATACTACTAATTTTAATATTTATGATAATAACGACCAAAAATCTATGATAAAAAAGATTTTAAAGAGCCAAGGACTTGATAAAAAGTACAAGGAATTTCAAATTATTTCAAAAATTAGTAGACTTAAAGAATTAGGGTTAAACTATACTAATCTTGAGCAAGAACTAGATATGAACTTACCTTTTAATAGGGAATTTAGAGAAATATTTAGAGAATATCAAGAAAAACTTGAAAGAAGTAATTCAATGGACTTCTCCGATTTATTAGTTAATGCTAAAGCTCTACTTGATGATGAATATGTTTTAGAAAAAATACAAAATAGATATGTATACATATTAATAGATGAGTATCAAGATACTAACGAAATACAATATCAAATCATTAAAAAGATTGCAAAAAAACACAAAAATATATGTGTTGTTGGAGATGAAGATCAAAGTATTTATGCATTTAGAGGAGCGAATATACGAAATATATTAAATTTTGAAAAAGATTATCCAAATGCAGAAATCATTAAACTTGACCAAAATTATAGATCTACCCAAACTATATTAGATGCTGCTAATTCCGTAATAAAGAATAATAAATCATCTAAGGGTAAAAAATTATGGTCAGATAATAATAAAGGTGAAAAAATTGGTATTTTCACAGCAATAAATGTAACAGATGAAGCAAACTTCATATCTGATAAAATTAGTGAATTAAGAATAAAAAAAGATAAAAATTATAGAGATTTCACTATATTATATAGAACAAATGCTCAATCAAGAGCAATAGAGGAAAGTTTTATTCAAAATAAGATACCATATAAGATATATGGTGGTCTAAGATTCTTTGATAGAAAAGAGATTAAAGATTTAATTTCATATTTATTATTAATAAATAATACTAAAGATGATTTAAGTTTTGAAAGAGTAATAAATTTCCCTAAAAGATCTATAGGACCTAAAACTATAGAAATCTTAGCTAATATAGCATCAAAAAATCAAGTGTCACTATTTGAAGCTATATCTCATATAGATAATGAAATTTCAAGTAATGCTAAAAATAAACTGATATCATTTAAAGATTTAATAACTAAATACATTGTTGCTAAAGAAGATATGACAACTTCTGAAATATTAAAAGATTTAATGGATGATATAAACTATAGTTTAGCTCTTGAAACATATGATAATAAAGAAGATAGAGAAGAAAATATTCAAGAATTAATAAATTCAATAGTTATACTTGAAGAAGAAGCAGGGTTTTTATCTCTTCCAGAATATTTAGAAAATGTAGCTTTGAATTCTCCTTCTGATAATTTAGTCGAAGAAGAAAACTTTGTTAAACTAATGACTATACATGCTTCAAAAGGACTTGAGTTTAATACTGTGTTTTTAATAGGTGTTGAAGAAGGTCTGTTCCCTAACGAAGATAGTAATTTTATGGAAGATGAACTTGAAGAGGAAAGAAGAATATTTTATGTAGCTGTAACTCGTGCTGAGGAAGATTTATACATCTCTCATTCACTTGAAAGAAAAACATGGGGTTCTATGACTAACTATTTTGTTAAACCTTCAAGGTTTATAGGAGAAATACAAAAAGAACTTAAAACTGAAATATTTAATCCAAATAATAGAGAACCTAAACTTAATAATGATAATGAAGTAGTAAGATTTGTTAATCCAAATAAAAAATCTATAGAAAACTTTAATCCATTTAAGTTTATTAATAACTCTAAAATAATTCCTACTAAAATAGATACATCATTTAAAATAGGAGAAAAAGTTTATCATAATGAATATGGAAAAGGTATAATTAAAGAAATTACACCTAAATCAATAACAGTTAATTTTGCTGTAGGTTCAAAAAAAATAGCCCTTAAATTTGCAGAAACATTTTTAGAAAGGATAGAATAATGAAAAAAATATTATTAATTGTTGCAATATTTTTCTCATTTAATATTTATTCATATAATTTCGATAATTATCATTGGTACACATTTAAGTATGTTAATAGAAATATACAAAAATTAAAACCATTTGATATTATTGTTCTAAATAAGGGAAGTGAAATAACTCAACAATTTGGTCATTTATTTATACTTAATAAAGATAAGAAATTAGTTGAAATTAAAGGATTTGATGATTATTTTTCAGATAGTCCTATATATTCATTTTCACATATAGATAATAGAAAAATTACTATTCTAAGATATAAAAATATGGATAGTGAACTTGAAGAAGAAATTGAAAAAATACTTCCAAAGTACTATAACAAAAAATACCATATTTTTGTAGGTAATGATCCCGATAATCTATATACCTACTGCTCAAATTTTGTATACAATATATTCCTTGAGGCAAGTAGAAATTTAAAAATAGATGAAATCGAATTGGTTAAAAATAAATACCCTGTGCTACCCTTTAATTTCTTAGATAGTAATGAGTTAGAAAATATATATTTAGGAGAAGAAAAATGAAGAAAATATTAATTACTATTATTACACTTATTTGCCTATTTACTTGTAATAGTAATATGAGTAATAATAAAATTATGTATAGTAATTTAGCCGGAGAAAAATCTAAAAAATTTATAAAAGAACTATTACTTAAAAATAATATTAAAGAAGAAAATATAGATTCTTTCTTAAGCCAAGTAAATTTATTTAATGATGCAGTTGAAAGTAAAGAATTAATTGATGAATTTAAAGAAATTGATAATCCTGTAAAAATAGAATACAACATTGAAGATATGATAGATAAACTTACAAAAAAATATCCAGATTTTGTAGGTTGTAATTGTAGAATAACATCATTTACATTAATAAATGATGTTATAAACATAGAAAATACTTCAAAAATAAATGGAAGTTCAAGTTTTCTATTCCTTGATGAAGATAGTTTAGAAAATATACCATTAAAACTAAATTTACAAAAGGATAAATTTTTAGCACTGTACACTGATATACCTACAGAATTAACTAAATATCACAAAATACATCTAAAAAATATACAAAATGAATGGAAGAATAGAAAAATATCTTTTAAAGATTCAAATGTTAGTATGATATCTGTAATATTACATAATGATTTAGATGATCCAAGCATATTATTTATTGGTCATATAGGTATTCTTGTAAAAGATAATAATAAATTCGTATTTATTGAGAAACTATCTTTCCAAGAACCATATCAAGTAATCATATTTAATAATAAGGTTGAGCTTAATGATTATTTAATGAAAAAATATGATAAATCATTTGATCAACCAACAGCTCACACTATATTACTTGAAAATGATAAATTATTAGAAACATATAAAATAAAATAAAATAAGAAGGAATGTATTTCCTTCTTATTTTATTTACTATCTTTTAATTGTATATAATGAATCTAAACCTTTATATAAAGCTTCCCCAGCTAAGTCATCTTCTATTCTTAATAATTGATTATATTTAGCAATTCTATCTGTTCTTGAAGCTGATCCAGTTTTGATTTGTCCAGCATTTGTTGCTACAGCAACATCAGCTATAGTATCATCTTCTGTTTCCCCTGATCTATGTGAAACAACTGCTGTATATCCAGCTTTCTTAGCCATTTCAATAGCATCTAATGTTTCAGTTAATGTTCCGATTTGATTTAATTTAATTAAGATAGAGTTAGCAATTCCTTTTTTAATTCCTTCTTCTAATCTCTTAGTGTTAGTAACAAATAAATCGTCTCCAACTATTTGTATTTTATCTCCTAATTTTTCAGTCATTAATTTAAATCCATCCCAATCATCTTCTGATAATCCATCTTCTATTGAAACTATTGGATATTTGTTACATAACATTTCATACCATGCTACCATTTCTTCTGAAGTTCTTTCAACTCCACCTTCTCTTTTGAATACATATTTTCCAGTTTCTGAATTATAGAATTCTGATGAAGCAGCATCTAATGCAAAAGTAATATCTTTACCTAATTCATATCCTGCAGCTTTAACAGCTTCTGAAATTATATCTAAAGCTCCTTCAGTTCCATTAATTTTAGATGGTGCATATCCTCCTTCATTTCCTACATTAGTAGAATCTCCGTTAGCTTTTAATAATTTTCCTAAGTGATGGAAAATTTCAGCACCCATTCTTAATGCTTCTCTATAAGTTTTTGCTCCAACTGGTTGTACCATGAATTCTTGAACATCAACAGCTGAGTCAGCATGTGATCCACCATTTAAGATGTTCATCATAGGAACAGGTAATTCTTTAGCATTAACTCCTCCTAAATATCTATATAAAGGTAACCCTAATTGATTTGCTGCTGCTTTAGCTACTGCTAAAGATACTCCAAGTATTGCATTTGCCCCTAATTTTCCTTTATTTGGTGTTCCATCTAAATCTATCATTAATTTATCAATAGCAACTTGATCTAATGCATCCATACCAATTACAGCTTCTGCTATAATATCATTTACGTTTTCAACTGCTTTTAAAACACCTTTTCCTAAGTATCTTGATTTATCCTCATCTCTTAATTCTACTGCTTCGTGTATACCTGTAGATGCCCCTGATGGTACAGAAGCTCTTCCCATAGCTCCACCTTCTAAGTAAACTTCTACTTCAACAGTAGGATTTCCTCTTGAGTCAAGGATTTCTCTTGCATAAACATTTTCAATTATTGTCATCATAAAACCTCCATTTTTTGTTTTTTCACATTGTTAATTATATCACAGTGATTAAAAAAAAACAAGTGAATGTATTTATATAAATACAAACTTTTTATACTTTCTGATATATTTTAGTAGTTCTAAATCCTCAGAAATAACCCTAGTAAGTTTATCTCTTTTTTCATCAATTCCTAATTCTTTTAAGGCTATTTCTAATTCTCCTGAATACCTTTTATACATTTCATTACTAATTAATATATCTCCAATTTCTATTTTTTCTCCACTAATTAATTCATTTTTATCAATATTTTCAAAAACATACTTTTCAAATTCTTTTCTATTATGTACCATATTTCTAATTACATAATCTGATGAATCTCTTCTATCCTCAAAGACTTCATTAATTAAAATCTTTTTTTCAATTTTAAGTGGTATTATTCCCCTTGTCAGATATTCTAAATCTTTCCAATTTTCTTCTTTTAAATCAATATCACCAACTAAAACAACATCTGTGTCGTTATAAAATAATTCTAATGCTGAAGTTAATATTCTTTTATCCCTATGTTCCTCTAAAGTTGGTAAACCTTCAAAAACTGGTCCTCTTTTTTCATCTCCATGAATAAAAGCCATATTTAATATTCCATAATCAGAATATTTCTTATTCTGTTTTTTCAAAAATTCTAAAGATATTCCTGTATATTTTTTAGGATAAAAATTATGTAAACTTAAAATATTACTAAAATCAACTTTTTTTGATTTCATATACTCTAAATCTTTTTCATTTAAAACACTTGAATTTAATACAAGCTTATTATTTTTGATAAACTCTATAATTTCATCTAATGTATATCCATCATCTATTCTATAGTAAACATTAGTATTAGTTTTAATCTTATCCTTACTATTTTCATTAATATCCACTATTAACTTTAAATCATTTTCTAAACATAATTTAATAATTTCATCTATTTGTTTTTCCTTATCCATATCTTCTTCTTGAATATTTAAGGACGTAAATACAAATTCTGAACCATATTTTTTAGCCTTATAAATAATATTCTTATTTTTTTCTAAATCAGTACTTAAGTATATAGAAAACCCTATTTTCATATATTTATTTCCTTTTATTTATTAAAATTTTCTACAAAGAATAAGCTTTGGTATTTAATTGAGTTTCTCCAATATTCCCAATTATGTATACCTGTTCTTTCTATATAATCATGATTAATATTTAATTCTAATAATTTTTTATGTACCCTTCTATTAACTTCAATAAAAAAGTCATTTACTCCACAATCAAATATTACATTAGTTCTTGTAAATAATAGTTTGTGAACTAAAGCATCTATATTATACTCAGACCAGTTATTATTAATAATCTTAGAAATACCCCAATTACCTTTAAATTCTTCTGGAATTAATCCTCCACTCATACTCCCTATATTCCCAAATACATTAGGGTTATTTAATCCTATAAAAAATGCTCCATAACCTCCCATACTTAATCCAGTTATAGCCCTATTTTTAGCAGCCTTAATAGTTGAATACATCTTATCTATATTTTCTATTAATTCTTTTGAAATAAAAGTTGAATATTTTGATTTTTTATTAACTTCTGAATCAACATACCAACTATCATAATTTCCATCTGGTGAAACATATATCACGTTATATTTATCTGCTAATTCACCTATAGGGGCATTTTCAACAAAACTTTTATTAGATCCAGACCAGCCATGCAAAGTGTAAATTACAGAATATTTATTATTCTTACTATATCCATAAGGTAAGATTACTGTAACTGGTATCATTTTATTCATAGATTTTGAAAAAATTTCAATATCTTCCCTTTTAAATGAATATACAAAAGTTGTGAAAAATAATAAGACTATTAATAAATATTTTTTCATTTTATATCTCCTAAAATATTTTTATCCGTAAATTTCTTCTATTCTTTCTTCATCTACACCAAATAAATATGTTAATAAAAATCCACCTATATATGCACCTATCATAGCTATTAGGTATAAATGCCATGTACCTGGTTTAACTATTAATAATCCAAATAATCCAGACACACCTTGAGTTATTGTACCAATTTTAAATAATGATGCAAGCAATCCACCAAATCCAGCACCTAAACACGCTGTTATAAAAGGTTTACCTAAAGGTAAGGTAACTGCATACATTAAAGGTTCTCCTATACCTAAAATTCCAACCGGAAGTGCATCTCTTGTAAGAGTTTTAAGCTTCTTATTCTTAGTATTTAAATAGATTGCAAGTCCTGCTCCAACCTGTCCTCCACCAGCCATCATTAATATAGGTAATAAATAATTAATACCACCTGTAGGTCCACTAGGATCATTTAATAATACGTGTATTGGTGTTAAAGCCTGATGTAAACCAACTGAAACTAAAGGTAAAAATCCAGATGATAAAATATATCCACCCACTATGCCAAATTTATTATACACGACATCAAGTATTATAAAAATAAATTTAGTAATATATGTACCTAATGGTTGTATTAATAATATTGCAACAAATACACTTATTAATAAAGTAAATAATGGAGTAAAGAATGTATCAAGAATTGTAGGCATAACTTTTCTAATACTTCTTTCAAGTTTTGCAATTATTATTCCCATAAATAATGAAGCAAGTAATCCACCTATACTAGGAGAAAAAGCTCTATCAACTATAGGTAAATTTAAAGGTGTATCATTAACTTTTAATAGTAATGGATGTAGTGAATTTCCAACAAATATGGCACCAATAATTCCACCTAAAATAGAAGTTCCTCCAAATTCTTTAGTTGAATTCATTCCTACATAAATTGCTAAATAAGTAAACATCCCAAATCCTATTGTCTTAATTGAAGCAAACCACCAATATCCATTAAATGCTCCTTTAGTAGTAACGTTAATAACATTAATTAATCCTAGAATTAATCCAGCTGATATTATTCCAGGTAATAAAGGAACAAAAATATTAGCGATTTTTTGTAAAAATTGTTGAACTACTCCATTATGTTTAGATTTATTAATTTTTTTATTTTCATTTGCAACATTATTAACATCAGCAAAACCTAATGGAATATTAGTTAATTTAGCAAATTCTTCTCCAACCAAATTAACTTTACCTGGTCCTAAAACAATTTGAATAGTGTCAGATTCAATAACTCCTAAAACACCTTCAATCTTTTTTAAAGACTCTAAATCAACCAATTCTTTAATTCCTATTCTAAGTCTAGTCATACAAACTGCATTACTTAAAATATTTTTCCTTCCACCTAATACTTCAAAGATTTCTTTTGAAACTTTTTTAGCATCCATAATTTAACTCCTATTCTATTTTTCTTTTATTTTTTCTATTTTGGTTTCATTAATCTTAACACTTACTTCATCAAAATTCATGTTTGAATATTTTAAATATATTACATCAATTAGATTTAACATTGAAATTCTTGAATAAATAGCTGCACTTCTTTTTAATGATTCTTTAGAAGTTACATATAGGTTATGATTTGCTTTTGAAGCAACTTCATTATTACCATACATTGTTATAGAAACTGTCTCTATCCCTTTATTCTTAAGTACATTACTTATTTTAATTATATCTTTTGTCATTCCTGAATATGAAATAACAATTGCTAAATTATCCTCAGTACTATTTACAGCTTGTATATATTGTAAATCAAATGGACCAAAAACATTACAAACTTTACCTATCCTCATAAACTTATACTGTGCATCTAAACAAACTATATGTGATGCTCCAACACCATAAAAATCTATTACTTTTTTCTTTCTAATTAACTCTACTACTTTATCTATAATTTCAGGATCTTGTAATAATTTGGTTTCTTTCAAAGAACTAATACTTAATTTATTTAATTTTTCAATTATCATTCTTGTATCATTATTTCTTTCTATATCCACATTTTCAAAATTTAATTTTGACTGTTCTAAATTTGCTATTTCTTCTATCATTTCTATTTTAAATTCTTGGAATCCACTTAACCCTATTTTTTTACAAGTTCTAGTAACTGCTGAAACACTTGTAAATGTTTCTGCTGAAATCTTTTTTGCATCAATATTTTTTATATTTTTATAATTTTCCATCAAATACTTAGCTATATCTTTCTCACTTGATGTAAAATCATTATTTTCTCTAAGTTTAACTAGTATACTCATGTATTAACCTCGCTACATCATAATTATATTTTTTTAGTTTATTTTCTGCTTCTTCTTTTTCTATTTTAAGAAGTATCATAGTTATTGCAACCTTTACACTCCTACCTGATTTTTCAAGATATTTTTCTGCTTCTTCATAACTAACATTAGTAGTATTCATTAAAATTAATTTAGCTCTTTCAATTAGCTTAAAATTTGAAGTTTTAATATCAACCATATAACCTGAAAATACTTTACCTCTTTTAATCATAACACTTGTAGATATCATATTTAATATCATTTTTTGTGCTGTCGCTGACTTCATTCTAGTAGAACCTGTTATAATTTCAGCACCAACTACTACTTCTATAGGAATATCTACATGCTGTGATAACTTTGAATTTTCACAACAAGTTATACTACCTGTTAATGCCCCTATTTCTTTTGCATATTTAATGGCACCTAATACATATGGCGTTCGTCCTGAAGCAGTTAATCCTATAACAACATCATCTTTTGTTAATTTAATTTTTTTAAGATCTAACATTCCTTGTTCTATATCATCTTCTGCATGTTCTTTAGCCTTAAACATAGCCTCTTTACCACCAGCAATTATTCCCTGAATTGTCTCAAAATCAACTCCATATGTAGAAGGGCATTCTGAAGCATCAATTATTCCGAGCCTTCCTGAAGTTCCAGCTCCAACATATATTATTCTTGTATTAGGAAGAGTTTTTTCTATAATAGCATCTATTAATTTTGCTATAGAAGATAATGCTTTCTCAACACTATATGCAACTTTTTTATCTTCATCATTTATTCTTTTAATTATTTCAAAAGTATTTTGTAATTCAATATTTTTACTATTTTCATTATTTTTTTCTGTTGATAATTTAGATAGATCTAACACCATATTCACCACCTTTTTTTAATTAATATAGTATACCTTGATTTTTACAAAAATCAAATTTATATAAAATTTATTTCCAAGTAATTAAAAAAGGAGTAAAATATTAATCTTTTACTCCATATTTATTACTCTATCTGCAATTATACTATCATTTAAATCATGACTTACAATTATGGTTGTAATTCCAATTTTTTTCAATATATCTTTTAAATCCAACCTTATTTTCTCCCTTAATTCCATATTAAGAGATGAAAATGGTTCATCTAATAATAAGAGTTTAGGCATTACAGAAAGAGATCTTGCTAATGCTACTCTTTGTTTTTCTCCACCTGATAACTCATGTGGATATCTCTTTTCATAACCTTTAAGTTCTATAAGTTCTAATAATCTAGCAGTTTTTTCTTTTTTATCTTCTTTTTTTAAACCAAATGAAATATTATCATATACACTTAAATGAGGAAATAGAGCAAATTCTTGAAACAGGTAACCTATATTCCTATTTTCTATTTTTTCATTTGTAATTTCTATTCCATCTAAAAATATTTTACCATTTTTAAGTTCTTCTAATCCTGATATTAATCTTAATAAAGTTGACTTCCCTATTCCTGATTTTCCTTTTATCATAAGTATTTCTCCTTTATCAACATAAAAAGAATAATTATCAATAATCAATTTTTTATCATATGAGAAACTTACATTATTAAATTCTAAAAAATGCATATTAATCTTCCCCTTTCATATCAAAATGATTATATATACATATTAATACTAAAGTAATACTTATTAATATTAATGCAGGAACACCTATTAATACTAATTCTTCATCACTAGCATAGTTTTTCATTTGTATAGATAATGTAGTTTTCGTTAATAAAAGTGCTGCAAGTGGCAGCTCCTTTATTATCTCTATGGATAATAATAAGGCAGCAGATATTATAGCTATCTTTTGCATAAATATATCTACCTTAAAAAAAGTTTTTAATTTACCCATACCTAATAATCTTGAACTCTCATGTAAACTATTACCATTTTTTTCAATACTTGATTCTATAGGTGTATAAGCAAGAGATAAAAATCTTGTTGTATATGCAAATACTAGTATTAAAGGACTTTTAATAAGCAACATATTTTCAGTTATGCCACTATTTATTAATATCAAATCTATACCTATAAATATAGATAAAAAACCTATTGCAATTACTGACCCTGGTATAGAATATCCAACTGAGCTTAACTTATTTATTATCCATTTTCTTTTACTAAGCCTATTAACATTAGTTAGAAATAGAGCAAATATCAATACAAATATGGCTGTATAAAATAGTATAAATAAAGTATTTTTAGTATTTATTAACACATCTTTTATATAAACATAACCTATAGAAAAATATACCCATCTAAAAATATATATTATAGGGAATAATAAGGTAAAGAAAAAAACTGTAAAAAAGAATGATAGTACTAAAATATGTTTTATTCCTTTCAATTTTTCTCTTTTTATTTTAATATTTTTCCCTGTACAATATTTTATTTTTCTTCTACTTAATTTTTCTATAAAAAGAAAAAATAATACAATAATTATTAATATTACTGATAATTTATTAGCTCCATCTAAATCATAATTATTAATCCAACTATCATATATGCCTGTACTAAAAACCCTAATACCAAAAAAGAATGGTACACCAAAAGCATTTAAAGTTTCCATAATAACTAACATTAATCCTGTTATTATTGCTGGTCTAGATACAGGTAATATTACTTTATATAAAGTTTGAAAATTACTTTGTCCCAGTAGTTTAGATGAATATATTAAATCCATAGAAATTCTTTTCATATACGCTCTCGATGTAATATATACATATGGATAAAAAGCGATAGAGAGCATTATTATTGCTCCTTTTATATTTGCAATATCTAAATACATATTCACACCATGTTTTTTCAAAAAAACATAAAAAGGTCCTGTTATAAAGTCAACATAAATATATGCGAATAAATAACTAGGTATTGCAAAGGATAAAAAATTAGTATATCTAAAAAAATTTCTAAATTTAAAATCATAAAAAGTTTCAAAATAAGCTAGTCCTACTCCTATAATAAAAGTAAGAAAAACTGTAGGAATTAGTATAAAAGCTGTATTTATAACATACTCTTTTAATAGATATTCAAAGATATGATTTGTTAAATCACTATTAGGTTTAAAACTATTTATGATTATATATATTATAGGGCTAATAATTAGCCCTATTAATATATGTGAAAGTATTTTCCAAACGTTTATCTTTCTTATTTCCAATTTGCTTTATCCGCAACAATTTTAGCCTTTTCTAAATTTTGACCTATTTTATCAAAGTCAATCTTAGACGCTTTAAATTTTCCCCATGTTTCAACTACTGGACTTAAAACTGCTCTTGGGTTTACTGGATATTCATAATTTTCATGTGAATATACCATTTGTGCATATTGGTCTGTTAAAAATTCTATAAATTTAATAGCATTTTGTTGGTTTTTACTATATTTAGTAATACCTGCTCCAGAAAGGTTAATATGTGTTCCCCCAGTATTTTGGTTAGGGAAGAATATTTTTAATTTTGAAGCAACTTCTCTTTCAAGTGGATCTTTAGAATCTGTCATTCTACCCATGTAGTAACTATTCATTATAGCTACATCTCCTAAACCTGCAAGAACTGCTTTAGCTTGATCTCTATCATTCCCTTTTGGTTCTCTTGCAAAGTTTTCAGCAAGTTTTGTTGCCCATTCAGAAGCTGATTTTTCTCCATTTTTAGCTATCATAAATGCTATTAAATGTTTATTGTATGAACTTCCAGAACTTCTTGTTAAAATTCTTTTGTCCCATTTTTTATCTGCTAATGCTTCATAAGTTGAAAGTTCTTTTACATTAACTTTTTCAGGATTGTATACAAATATACGTGCTCTATATGTTAATCCTACCCAATTATTAGTTTTATCTCTAAAGCTAAAAGGTACATTACTTAATACTTTTTTTGATTTAATTGGTTGTAATAAATTTTTTGTTTTTGCAGTATATAAATCTCCAACACCAACAGTTATGAATACATCTGCATCTGTCGATTTCCCTTCTAACTCTAATCTTTTAATTAAAGCTGAAACATCTGAGTTTTGTACTACATTTACTTTTATTCCAGTTTGTTTTTCAAATTCAAGATAAATTGATTTATCTGAATCATAATGTCTTGATGTATATACATTAACTACACCACTTGCAAACATTAAGTTTGTAACCATCATAGTAATTAATAATACTAATCTTTTCATTAATTTGACCTCCAAATATTTTGATTGCAAAAGAATTATATCATAATTTATATGCTCTGTAAATAAAAAGGCAGTTAATAATAACTGCTTAATTCCATTTTTCATTCATTATATTAAACTTATCAAAGATATAGAATAATAAGCTAATAACTATACCAATTATAGCTGCAAGATTCATACCTTGAAAAGTAATATCAAATACCCTTATTTGCAATCCTGATAAACCTGCTATAAATATAACTGAGGTTAATATTAAATTTTGTGGTTTATTAAAATTAACTTTTTCTTCTACTAATAATCTTAATCCTGATGAACCTATCATACCATATAACAAGAAAGTTACAGCACCTATTACATTACCTTGTATAGATTGTATTAATGCTGAAAATGGTCCAATAAATGCCATAAATATAGAAATTATTGCAGCTCCTTTAATAACTTGAACACTATATACTCCTGTTATTGCCATTACACCTATATTTTCACCATAAGTTGTAGTAGGTACTCCTCCTACTAATCCTGAAAGCATAGTTGAAAAATTATCAGCAAATAGGCTTTTATGTAATCCAGGTTCTTTAATTAAATCTTTTTCTATAATTCTACTTGTTACAACTTGATGAGATATGTGTTCTGAAATAATAACAAATATTACAGGTAACATTGTTAATATTGCCATGATATTAAATTTAGCAAACTGAAATTTAGGAAGAGTAAATAATGAAGTGTTTATTACAGTTGAAAAATCTACCATTCCCAAATATAAAGAAATAATATATCCAACAATAATAGCTATTAATATTGGTATAGTTGCAAAAAATTTTCTGAATAAAACAGAGCCTAATATTGCTACAGATAATGTAATACCAAATATTATTTTATCATTTAGTGTAGATGTATCTGTCATAATATTTGCTCCAATTTTTCCACCAGTTATAGTTATTCTAGCTAATTCAAATCCTATTAATGATACAACAGAACCCATCGCAGCTGGTGGAAGTATAATATTAATCCACGATGTTCCAAATTTATAAATTATACTAGAAAGTATGATTCCTAAAAATCCAATAAAAACAAATCCACCTAAGGCGTATTTATAACCCATATTAGATATTACAATATCTGCTGGTGCTAAGAAAGCAAAACTTGACCCTAGATAAGCTGGTGCTTTCCCTTTAGTAAATAAAATAAAAAGCAATGTTCCAATACCATTCATCAGTAATACTATACCTGTATCAATTCCAAAAATGATAGGCACTAGCACTGAGGCACCGAACATTGCAAAAGTGTGTTGTAAACTTAGTGGCACTAATAATTTAGTTGGCACTTTTTCATCAACTTGAATAATTTTTCTAATTGACATAATATTCCTCCTTTTAATTACAGTCATACTTAGAATCCACTGTAATTTTTAGAATTTTATCAAAAATAGAATATGTTGTCAATAATTAATTTATTTTGTATAATTATATTTTTCATATTTTAAAATATTTCCATCTTCATCAATTTCAAGCTTATATATTCCATAATCTCCATATGCACTAACATACCATTTTCCATACCCTCTTTTATATATTCTCATATCTCTATATAGAACTTTTTCAAAAAATTCTTCAAATATCTTCATGCTAGCAATATTTGAAATTTCTTTAATATGATGTTTTGACATAGGCGTAACACCTGAACATGAAACAAATAAAAATAATGTAAATGCAAAAAATATTTTTTTATTCATTTTAACCTCTCAATTCCTTTAACACTACTTCAAGTACATTCCCTATATTTCCAAAAATTTTAAATCCTGCAGCTAATATGTGTCCACCACCATTAAATTTAGCTGCTATATTATTTACATCTATGTTCTTTGATCTAAAACTACCTTTAAGATTACCCTCTTTATCTTCTCTAACAAAAAGAGCAACATCTACATCTTCTATACTTAATAATAATTCTGATATTCCATCAGTATCTTCTTCTGATACAGACATTTCTTTCATTTCAGATTGAGAAATATAGAAAAAGGCAAACCTTACATCATCATAATAAGCATATTCAACTAATGCTTTTCCAAAAACCTTAACCTTTTCCCTAGTTTTTGAAAAAAGTATATTAGTAATTTCTCTATTATCTATACCAACTTCCATAAGTTTAGAAGAAACATAAAACGTATTTTCTGTTACATTAGAATGTCTAAAATTACCTGTATCATTTATTATCCCTAAATACATAAATCTAGCAATTCTTTCATCAAGTTCTATATTAAATACATCTAAGAACTTATATAACAGCTCACAAGTAGAAGAAATATCTTCTACATAATTAATATTAAGATATTTACTATTACTAATATGATGGTCAATATTTATAGTTTCTTTAGCCAATTTAAAGACTTCTTTATCTATTGCAGCCCTCTCTATATTTGCAGTATCAAGCATAATTATTAATTCTACATTTTCATCAACATTATCTTTTATATAGTTACTTTCATCAAATTTATGTATAAATCTAGGTAATTCATACTGTATTACTATATCAACTTTCTTATTCTTATTATATTTTTCTATCATAAACTTAAATGCAAATAAGGCACCAAAAGCATCTCCATCTGGATTTACATGTGCAGAAAGAATTATATTATCATATTTATCAATTTTTTCTTTTATTTCAAATAACGGATTCATTATTACCTCACTTTTTCTTTTTCAAAATATTCTTATAATCTTCTATACTAATAATATTCTTATTCTTTATTTTACTTTTTTCAATTATCTGTGTCACCTTATTGATTCTATCCCTAGGATTATTAAGCAGCGCTCCTACTCCTTTTATAGTATTAATATGATTAATAGCAATAGCAATAGCATCTGCTGCATCATCTGGTTTAGGTATTTCATCTAATTTAAGTATTACTTTTATCATTTCTTGTACTTGTTTTTTCTCTGCTCTACCATAACCTGTAATACCAGTTTTAACTTGTAATGGAGTATAGTTAAATATTTCTATACCTGAAATTTGTGCCTTAGCCACTATAACTCCTCTTGCCTGAGCAACTGTGATTATAGTTTTCTGATTTTTAAAAAAGAATAGCTCTTCTATAGCCATATGATCTGGTTTATACATATTAAATAAAGTCTCTAACTTAAAATATATATGTTCAAGCCTTTCAGGCATTGATAAATCCTTATCTGTATATATACAACCATAATCTATTAATTTAGTTTCTCCATTTTTAAAATCTACTATAGAATATCCAATAATAGCCGTCCCTGGATCTATTCCTATTATCCTCATATTACACCTCTTTCATTAGTAGTATATCATATTTATAATACATGTACAAACTTGAAGAAATATTATTGTATATGATATAATTTAATAAAAAATAAAGGTGATATATAATGGCTGGACATAGTAAATGGGCAAATATACAACATAGAAAAGGCAGACAAGATAAAATACGTGGAAAACTGTTTACAAGACTTGGGAAAGAGATTACTATAGCTTCAAAAATAGGTGGTGGTAATCCTGATTTTAATCCTAGACTTAGGCTTGCTATAGATAAAGCTAAAGCAGCAAATGTTTCAAAAGATGTAATAGAGAAGGCAATTAAAAAAGGTACTGGAGAACTTGAAGGTCTTGAATATATTGAAATTCGTTATGAAGGTTATGGTGCAGGAGCCTCTGCATTTATAGTCGATGTAGTTACAGATAACAAAAATAGAAGTGCTTCATCTGTAAGAATGAATTTTTCAAGAAATAATGGTAATTTAGGTTCAGATGGTTCTGTATCCTTTATGTTTGATAGACGTGGAATAATAACATTAAATAAGGAAAATGATTTTGAAAAACTACTTGAAATATCTATAATTTCAGGTGCTATTGATGTCATAGAAAAGGAAAATGAGACAATTGTTATTACTGAAGATAAAGATGTAGAAAATATTTCAAATATTCTTAAAGAAAATAACTTTAATATCTTAGAATCCGAGGTTGGAATGCATCCAAAAAACGAGATAAATATTTCAGATAGCGAAATCGCAAGAAAAATTTTAGAACTTTATGAAGCTTTAGAAGATAATGAAGACGTACAAAATATTTATTCAAATTTCAACATACCAAATTATATATTAGACAAAATAAATTAGGAGGATACAATATGAAAAAAACTACGAAAGTTTCAATAATCGGTGCTGGGTTTGTTGGATCGGCTACAACTTTATCTATAGTTCTATCTGGTCTAGCTTCACACGTCGTTTTAGTTGATGTCAACAAAGAAAAAGCAAAAGGAGAGGTTTTAGACATCGCCCATGGTGCTGCATTTATTAAAACTTGTGATATTATTTCAGGAGATTACAAAGATACTCAAGATTCTGATATAGTTATAGTTACTGCTGGTGCAAATCAAAAACCTGGAGAAACAAGACTTGATTTAGTGCATAAGAATGTGGAAATATTTAAAACTATTATTCCACAAGTAGCTCGTTATTCACCTAATGCGGTATTAGTAATTGCGTCTAACCCAGTTGATATTTTAACTTGGGTTGCATATAAATTATCAGGCTTCCCTTCTCATAAAGTAATAGGTACTGGTACTGTACTTGATACTTCAAGATTAAGATATTATTTAGCAGAAGAATTTGATTTAGATGCAAGAAATATACATGCCTACATTATAGGAGAACATGGAGATTCAGAATTCCCAGTTTGGTCATCAGCTAATATAGGTCCATTAAACTTTGATGATTTTTGTGCAAGAGAAGCAAAAAATGCTGAGGAATTAAAAGAAAAAATTCATCATAAAGTTAGAGATGCAGCTTATGAAATAATTTCAAGAAAAGGATATACTAATTATGCTATAGGTATGGCAATAAGAAGAATAGTAGAAGCTATATTAAGAGATGAAAATTGTATATTAACAATTTCAACTTACAATCAAATAGAAGATGTATATTACTCTGTTCCTAATGTAGTTGGTAGAAATGGGCAACATCTAAAAATATGTCCTGAATTTGAAGAAAGTGAAAAAGTAAAATTAGAAAATACAAAAAAAGTTCTTAAAGATGTTATTAAAACTATAAATTTGTAAAATGAACTAAAAAACCAGAGAAAGATTTTTTCTCTGGTTTTTCACTTAATTGTTTTCAAAAATTTTCAATATTTTCTTAATCTCAATTTTATTTTCATCTATATTTTTAATAATTTTCCGATCTTTAATAATTCCTATTGCTGGTATAGATTTTAAATTAAGTTTATCTAATATTTCTCTATCCTTATCTAAGTAATATTCAAAATTATATTTCTTCTCATTAATAAACTCTAAAGTTTCTTTTTCATAATCAAAAACTTCATTATCTGAATAAATAAATGGGTACATTATAACCGTAATTTTTATGTCTTTTAATCTACCTTGTATCTTACTTAAATCTTCTAATTCTTTTTGACAATGAGGACACCAACTAGCAGCATAAACTATTATATTATTCTCATTTTTAACTATACTTTCATAATTTTTATTATTAATAATTTTCGTATTATTTTCTTTAGCTAAAACATATGAAAATACAAGAAAGCTCATTAAAACCATTAATAACTTTTTCATATTAAACTCCCTTATTTATTATTTATTAATATATTTGTATACACTCTTATTTTTTCTTTATCTCCATTTTTATTAGCTAAATCTACTAATAATTCTAAAGCCTTAAGTTCATTTTGAGATAGTGCAATAATAGCATATTTTTTCTTAATATCTACATCATCACTTAACATTGAAATCTCATAGCTTGCAGCCCCAACTCCAAGTTTTGAGGCAATTTTTAAATAATCTATATAATAAGATTTATTATTTTCTACTCCTGATGTCATTTCTAAGTTTTTTACTATAGAGTAATAATTAAGGATAGAATTTAAGTTTCCTATTTCAAAACTCTTTTTATATATTTCTAATGCCTTATTTATCTCATCTGAATTTTCATAATATTCTCCTAATTTACTATATACTGGTCCATATTCTAATGATTCTAAATTATCATAAATCTCTTTTGCTTTCTTCCATTCATCATTATCATAAAGTAAATTAGCTTTCATAAATTGAATATCTTTATTATACTCAGTAATTTTATCAAGTATTTCTATAGCTTTCTTTCTTCTATTCTTTGTAGAAAGATTAGAATGTTCAACAAGCTTTATTGCTGATTTTGGATACTTATGCTTTGTATATAGCTCCCTATATATTTTTATTGCATTTTCAATTTCACCTTCTATTTCCAAAAAACTTGCTTTAGCAAATAAAGCATCTACATTTTCTTTTTCTATAAAAGGTTTAAGTACCTTATATGCCACTTCTACATCTTCTTTATCTAAAAGAAATTTACCTAAAATATATCTTTCTGAATCTTCTATTTTATTTTGATTAAATTTAACATACAATTCTTCCATACGTTTAAATTCTTCTAAATGAATTTTCATATCAATATATATTGGATATATTGTATAATTATTTTGTTTATATGCTTTCTGAAAATATTCATAAGCTTCACTATATCTCTTTAAAGAATACAAGTAAGTAGCTAAAAATGATGTAGCTCCCAGATTACCCTGATCTGATGCTTCTTTTAATTTATCTATAGCTTGATCAAGTTTATTAGATAATATTAATAAAGTAGCTTCTCTATATTCTGCATAACCACCTGATTTACCCAACTTATCTTTATAAAAAGAATTTAATATAACTTCATCACCTAAATAATTTATTACCTCATAAATATCTATGTCATTACTTATATAGGCTTTTTCAAAATTCTTTAAAGTTTCTTCATTTTCTTCCCTATATATACTTACTATTCCATCTTCAATATAATCAAAAGTTTTATTATCATACTTTAACTTCTTATACTGAAATATAAGTAATACCGTAAGTGCAAAAAGAATTATAATAAAAATATATTTTATTATTTTATTTTTCTTCATTTATACTCCTATTTTATACTTGTTGAAACCTTAACCAAAGGATTTATTTCAACCAATGAAACTCTCTTTTTTTCTGCTGTAGTTAATAACATTCCTTGAGAAAGTATTCCTTTAATTTCTACAGGTTCTAGATTTAAAACTGCCATTACTTTCTTGCCTACTAAACTTTGTTCATCTTTATAATATCTTGCAACAGCTGAAACTATCTGTCTAAGTTCAGCTCCAGTATCTACTATAAATCTTAATAATGAAACGTTAGAGGAAACTCTTTCCACCTTCTTAATCTCCACTACCCTCATATCTACTTTATTAAAATAGTCTATATTAATAGGGTTATTTATTATTAATTTTTCTTCAAACTCAGATTTAGAGACTTCTATTCTTGGGAATAAAACATCAGCCTTATTTAATTTATTATTTTCTGGATACATAGCCCATTTTTTAATATCATCAAGTAATAATTCTTTTTCATCTAAGGCAAGTTGATTTAATATTTTCTTAGAAGAATCAGGCATTATAGGTGAAATTAATACAGCTATTTTATATATACCATCAATTAGATTGTATAACACTGTTTTAAGTCTATCCATATCATTATTTTTATATAAAGTCCATGGTTCTGATTCATCTATATACTTGTTTAATCTTGATATAAATTTCCATATAGTTTTTAACATTTCAGAAAAATTATACTCTGCATAATATTCATCAACATTTTTTAATGTTTCATACCATAAATTTATTATTTCATTATCTAAATCATTTAACTCATTTATTCCATAAACTATTGAATCAAAATATTTATTTTGCATTCCTATTACTCTATTTAATAAATTACCTAAATCATTTGCAAGATCTGAATTTATTCTTTGAATAACTGCCATATTAGAATAATCTGCATCTTGTCCAAATGTTGCTTCCCTTAACAAGAAATATCTAAATTGATCTAAACCATATTTATTTACTTCATCTATAGGATCTACTACATTACCTAAAGATTTAGACATCTTCTCTCCATCTTTTGTCCACCACCCATGTACTGCAAGTACATTTGGTAATTTAATCCCAGCTGACATAAGCATAGCTGGCCATATTATTGCATGAAATCTTAGTATATCCTTACCTACCATATGAACTACTTCTGAATTATTCCAATATATATCAAAATTTTCACTGTTATATCCAGCTGCTGTTAAATATGAATTTAATGCATCAAACCAAACATAAACTACATGACCTTTTTCAAGTTCTAGCGGTATACCCCAATTAAATGTAGTTCTTGAAATAGATAAATCTTGTAATCCTTGCTTAATAAATGAAATTACTTCATTTTTTCTATTAGATGGTTTAATAAAATCTGGGTGTTCTTCATAAAACTTTAATAATTTATCCTCATATTTTGATAATTTAAAAAAGAATGATTTTTCTTTCATATCAATTACAGGTTTTCCCATATATAGGCCATCTACTAATTGTGATTCTGTAACAAAAGTTTCTTCACTTACTGAATATTTACCTATATATTCTCCACTATATATATCACCATTTTCATAAACTTTTCTAATTATATCTCCTACTGTAAATTTATGTTTTTCACTAGTAGTTCTTACAAATTCAGAATAATCTATATTAAGTATATCCCATAAATTAACAAAATCTTCTTTCATTTTATCTACCCATTGCTTAGGTGTTACATTATTTTTTTCAGCAGATTCTTGTATTTTTTGTCCATGCTCATCAATTCCAGTAACTAATCTAACATTTTTACCTTTTAGTTTATTATATCTTGCAACAACATCACAAATTATCGTTGTATATGCTGTACCTATATGAGGTTTAGCATTAGGATAATAAATTGGTGTTGTTATATATAAATTATTCATTATTCCTCCTTGTATATGTATTTAATGTGAATGTATTATATTTAAATTCTTCAATAAAAAATTCATCATAACCTATTTTAGGAAAATATCTATCAGCATTTGGAAAATCTTCATCAATTTTAGAAACATAGATCTTTTCTGCATATTTTAAGAATTGTTTATATATACTTTCTCCACCTATAACATATACTATTTCTTCACTATTTAAATACTTTTCCAATATCTCATTTATATCCCTTATTACAGTAATATTTTTATCTTTTTCTATACTAGTACTTATTACTATATTCTCTCTTAAATCTAATGGTCTACCTATAGATAAATATGTATTTTTACCCATAATTATTTTATGATTTATAGTAAGTCTTCTAAAGAACTTTAATTCTTCAAAATTATACCATAACATCTTATTATTTCCACCTATTTCATTATTTTTACCAATCGCAACAACTATATGTATCATTTAATTGTAGCTCCTTTAATTGTTAAATCTTTTCTAATTATTTCTACTTTTTCAGCTTCCATATTAAATTCAAAATTTTGCTGTCTTAATGCTTCATAAAGTATTATTACTGCTGAATTTGATAAATTAAGTGATCTACCAATCTTAAGCATAGGTATAGTAATATTTTGTTCTTTATACTTATTTAAAATTTCTTCTGGTAATCCACGAGATTCTGGTCCAAACATTATATAGTCATCTTCTTCAAATTTTACATCACTATATTTTTTATCAGTTTTTGTTGTGGCAAAATATATTTTACCCTTACCCTTATTTTCCAAAAACTCCTCAAAAGATTCCCATATTTTCAAATCAACATATTGCCAATAATCAAGACCCGTTCTTTTTATATGCTTATCATCAATTTCAAATCCAAGAGGTTTTATTAAATGTAATGTTGTGTTAGTTATAACACAACTTCTACCAATATTCCCTGTATTATATGGCATTTCTGGTTGATATAAAACAATATTCACTTTTATTCTCCTAATATATATATTTTATGACATCATTAAATACTACATATATCATAAGTATTAATAATAATATCATTCCTATAGTATGTATTTTTTCTTCTAATTTCTTATTTAATTTAATACCTACATATTCAAGTAAAACAAATATTATCCGTCCACCATCTAAGGCTGGTATAGGTAATAAGTTAAGTATACCTATATTTATAGATAAAAGGGCAAATAAAGGTATTAATACTAAATATCCTTGCGATTTAATTTGTTGTGCAAATACTAAAGGAAGTCCTACAGGACCAACCATTTCTTTTGCTTTAACTGCTCCTGTAAGTAACATTTTTAATCCTAAAAATGTTGTTGAAAATATTTTTGAAAACATAATAAATGCAGAACTTAAAGGTTGTCCTGTTATTAAAGCTAGTATAATAAAAGCTATTAATGCTGTAATAAAGTTCATAAATACACCTGCAAAAAGAACTATTATTTGTTCAAATTTAGGATGAGATATAAAGCCTTTACTATTGTATTCCTTTATTTCTTCATCAGTATAATCTTTAAATTCCTTATCATCTTTGCTAACTTCAACCATACCCTCTATTAATACATATCCACCTATAGGTATAGCTCTTAAACTATATTGTGTTCCATTTTTTTCTTTACTATAAACTAAAGGTCCCATACCTATAGAAAATTCAGATACAGGCATATTAAATTTCTTAGCAGTATAAAAATGTCCTAACTCATGCAAAAATATTATTAAACTTAAAATCATTAATGTAATTATTATAACAATAAACATCATTTATTTTTCTCCATTTCCATTTTAATTCTTTTACTAACCTGATTTATTAGTAAACT
This sequence comes from Streptobacillus notomytis, assembly GCF_001902585.1. Lineage (NCBI taxonomy): Bacteria > Fusobacteriati > Fusobacteriota > Fusobacteriia > Fusobacteriales > Leptotrichiaceae > Streptobacillus > Streptobacillus notomytis. Next base: position 25,845 of record NZ_LKKV01000024.1, read on the forward strand.
ATTTTTTGTATACATCATATTATTACTATCCTTTAATATCATTTCACTATTATCCTTTATTAATACAAGATCATCTGTATTCTTATCTTCATTAATATGTACTAAAATTTTTTTTTCTTCTAATTCTTTAATTCTATCATTAAAAATTTCATCATAGATATTACCTTCTATGACTAAAATATTTTCTGTACTCTTTATTAATTCTATTATCTTATATGTCAAATTATCTATTCTATCAAATGAATATATCCCATCAGTATTATACTTAGTATACAAACTATCTAAATGCATTCTTAAACTATTAACTGTTTCTAAAGTTTCTTTTTCATATATATTAAGATATATCTTAGGATCTATAACACTATAGTTTTTAGAATCATCTATTGCTGGAAGCAATCTAATTATACCCTTTTCTTCCATATTTCTCATGCTATTATACACAGAACTTCTAGAAAAATCTATTTCTTTTGAAATCTGAGTAGGATTTTCTCCAGAATGTTCAATTAAGTACAAATAAATATTAGCTTCTATTTCTGTAAAACCTATTTTTTTCAATTGATTAAAAATTAAATTTCTATCCATTATTTTATACCCATTAATTCTTGATAAGTTGTTTTTATATATGAATCTGTCATACCTGAGATATAGTCTGTAACAAGCAATAACCTTAAATATAGCTTATAATTATATATCCTATTTTCATATTCTTGTTCAAGTCTTTCTTTTTTATTACCCTCAAGTTTTTCTTCTTCTATTTTGCTTTCAAGTTCAGCACGATTCCTATTTTCAAAATCATTTGCATATACATGGTAAATATATTTTTGATTATCACTTAATATAATCCTATATTTTTTATGTACAGAATTATCTTTTTCAAATTTAGTATCGTAATATATTATAGCATTAACAAATTTATCTAATAGAAACTGTATCATAATATTTGCAGTAAGTTCCATTTGGTTATTCTTTTTAGATTCAAATATATATTTTTTTGATGTATATTTAAGCATTTTAACTATTTTTGATGATCTACCCTCTGCAAGTAATTCTTTAGTAAAGCTTCCATTCATTATTTCGTTATAATTATTTACAAAGTTATTTACAACATCTTTAATAATTAATCCCTGTATAGAAATTATCCATCTACTTGCAGCATAATTATGTATGCTCTCATAACCTTTTTTCTTTGCTTCTTCCTTATACTTAATTAATCTATCATAGAATATATCTCCAGCTTCAAAACCATACTCTTTTAAAGAACTTTCTAGATTATAGTAATTTAAGTATTTTTTCTTTAATCCATCTTCAACATCTGCTGTAATATATGCTATATCATCTGCTGCTTCTAAAAGAAAAGTTAAAGGATGTCTATATATCTTATTTTCTTTTTCATCATATGTACCAGTTGATTTTACAACATCTAAAAATACATCTTCTTCTGCAAGGAAGTATCCCATTTTTTTATCCTTAACATTTCCACTTTCCCTATTTATATCCTGTGAAGATACAGGATATTTAATTAATGTATTAAGCAGAGCATAAGTTAAATTCATACCATTTTCATCAACTAAAAAATGTAATTTAGATACTACCCTTATAGCCTGTGCATTACCTTCAAAATTTTCAAAATCAGCTATCATTTGTGGAGTTAATAAATCTCTTAATTTTTTAACATCTCCATTAAAGTCTCTAACATCAGTTTTATCAATATAATTAGAAAACCACATTCTAATAGTATCTTCTCCAAAATGTCCAAAAGGTGGATTCCCTATATCATGTATTAAAGCTGCTGATGATAAAATAGTAGAAATAGCATTTAATTCTTCATATCCAAAATCAGGATCTATTTTCTCTTCTATTATCCTCTTACCTATAGATTGTGCTATAGATTTAGCAAAAGATGAAACTTCAAGTGAATGAGTTAATCTAGTTCTAACAAAATCATTCTCCTCTAAAGGAAAGGCTTGAGTTTTATCTTGAAGTCTTCTAAAAGAAGGTGAAGATATTACTCTATGATAATCTTTTTCAAAATCATTTCTTATATCACTAGCCTTTATTCTACTTCTTGCACGTCTAGTATTTATTGATAATAAATTTTTCCAATTCATATATCATCTCCTCTAATCTCTTATTATTCTTTTAACCCATTTTTTCTGATTATATCTAAGTATTGCTGGAAGTAAAACTAAAATATCTGAACTTCCACCTAAAAAATATATAATATTAATAGGAAGAGATAAACTCTTACCAAGTAATGTAAGTGGAACAGAGAATATCCACATTCCAACTAAATCTAACATCATAGCATAATATATATCTCCACCTGCTCTTAATATACCAACAATAATAAGGAAGTTTAATCCCTTAAATGGTAATATTAAACTCTCACTAAACACTACAAGTCTTGTTGTGCTAATTAAACTAGACTCTGCCTTCATAAAGTTTAATACTAAAGGTGAAATTATATTAACCAAAATTCCAGATAATATGGCTAGAAGTAACATTAATTTAAAACATAATTTAGCAATCTTTTTAGCCTGCATTAAATTATTAGCCCCTAATTCATTGCCAATAAGAACTGATGAAGCATTAGATACTCCACTAAATACACTAATTAGCATGGAAGATATCGTTCCTGCTATAATAACGGCTGAAAACTCTACAGCTCCCATATTACTATATATTGATGCTCTATAAGTAATCCCCATTACCCATACAAACTCATGAATAAATGCAGGAAGTGATATTTTAATAATATCCTTAACTAAAGCAAACTCAAAAAAAATAGATTCCCTATAACTTGAAAGTATAGGAAATTTGTTTTTCTTTACTATGTATATCATATATATTAAAGAGAATAATCTAGCAATAACAGTTGCAATCGCAGCTCCTTTAACACCTAATCTAGGTATTAATATTAAATTCCCTAAAATATTAAATGTAAGTCCCACTATTGAAGCATAAAAAGAATATTTAGATTCACTAATTACTCTAAGCTGCATAGAAAAAACAAAACCTAATCCTGCAAGTGGGAATGTAAAACTCACATATTTAAAATATCTCATTGCCTGTTCTAAAACTAAAGGGTCTTTACTATAAAATTTTAGTAATATTTCTGGATTAGTTAGCCCTATTATAATAAAAGGGATAGATAAAACAAGTGAAGTAATAGTTAAAAATCCTGAAATTTTATTCATCTTAGAATAATTTTTACTCCCAAAATACTGTGATGATAATACTCCTGCACCACTAAATAAGCCAAACAATGAAATAATATATACAAAAAATATTTGATTGGAAATACCTAAACCTGAAACAGCGTTAGTCCCTAATCCTAAAACAGGATCTGTCTTCCCTACCATAAAATTATCTACAAAATTAATAAAATTATATACCAGATTCTCTAAAGCAACTGGCACACCAACTATGAGTATTTTTTTATAAATATTTGTATCTTTAATCTTTAACATCCAAATCTCCTTTATTTTCAAATTCCATAAATATTATTAGATGATCTGAAATATATTTTCTAATTTGTTCATGATTATCTTTTGTATAATCATAAACTCCATACCTGCCTGTATATTCTCTTAAATTATTTCTGTTAAAGAAAGCATTATCATATGAATTTGCAAGTCCCTTAATTGACATAGTTGTTTTATTCTTATTGGGATTAACTACTTCTTTAACCTTATATGTATCTTTAAAATAATTAAATGCTTTAGAATTTGCAGGTAAATTAAAATCTCCTAACAAAATTACATCTTCTTCCTTAGCCTTATTCATAAAGTATTTGTATACCTTATGATATCTACTAGCTTCTATTTCTCTTTCCACCTTATTTTTACCAAATATAGAATGAACTGATACTAATACAAAATCAAAATTATTTGATTTTATTAAAACTCCATATGGTTCTCTTATGAAATCATCTGATTTGCCATTTTGATAAGTACCTAAAGATTTTATACTATCTACTTTTTTCCTTTTAAAAAGCACTCCATAATGTTCCTTATAATCCTTAGTTCCAACAGCCATATCAGAAATTATATATCCCCATTTTTCATTAGTAAGTTTTTCTACTTCATTTTTTAATTTATTTATACCTTTTTCATTCATCACTTCTTGTAGAGAAATAATATCAAATTTAGAAACTATTTTAGCAAGAGATTTCCAATCTTTTTTATTCTCACCTAATTTTAAAGCATTAAAACTAGCTATTAATATAGGTTCAGTCCAAATATTCATGGTTAAGAAAATTAAAACAAATAGTTTTAAAATACCTCTCAAAATATCCCCTCTTTTCTTATAATTTACACCACTAATTATACATCATTTTATAACTTTATTCAAATAAAAAAGACTAGAATACATCTAGTCTCATTAGTTTGCTCTTTCCATATATTCACCAGTACGAGTATCTATTCTAATTTTATCTCCTATATTACAAAATAGAGGTACTTGTAACTGATATCCAGTTTCTATCGTTGCAGGTTTAGTTGCTCTACCTATGGTATCTCCTTTTAACCCAGGTTCTGTATAAGTAATTTCTCTAACTACTGTATTAGGTAATTCAACACCTACAGCTCTTTCTTCGTATAATAAGACCTGTATAACCATTTCATCTACTAAAAAGTCTGTTGCATCTCCTAAATCATCTTCTGTTAATGTCATTTGTTCAAATGTTTCTTGGTTCATGAAGTAATATTCTCCATCCATTTGATATAAATATTGCATTTGTGCTCTATCTAAAATAATGTCATTCATCATATCAGTTGATAAAACTGTTATTTCTTGAACTTTTCCACTAATTAAGTCTTTAATTTTAAATTTCATTTCAGCTGCTCTTGCCTTCTTACCAGAAGTTGATTGATGTCTATCTGCTTTTAAAATTAAATAAGGTGTGCTATCTTTAACATATACATTACCTTGTCTTAATTCCATTGCTGCCTTCATTATTTTCCTCCTTAAAATTTTCCCTTAGTATTATACACTACTTTTCATCTTATGTAAATTATTTATCTAATAATAATTCTAAAATCTGTACAGCATTTGTTGCAGCACCTTTTCTGATATTATCTGCAACAACCCATAAATTTAATCCATTATCTACAGTTTCATCACGTCTTATTCTTCCAACAAAAACTTCATCTTTTCCTTCTGTAATTAACGGCATTGGATATACATTATTTTTAACATCATCTAATAATATAATTCCATTTGAATTAGATAATAATTCTTTTACTTTTTCTACTTCAAACTTAGAATTTAATTCTACATTAACAGAAACTGAATGTGAGTATCTAACAGGAACTCTTACACATGTTGCACTTACTTTTAAATCTGGTCTATTTAATATTTTTCTAGTTTCATTTATCATTTTCATTTCCTCTTTAGTATACCCATTTTCAAGAAAAGTATCTATATGAGGTATAAGGTTAAATGCTATTTGTGAAGGAAAATTAGTTGAACTTTCACCTTTTAAGTTATTTTCTAAATCATCTAATCCTTTTATTCCAGCACCTGATACAGATTGATATGTAGAATATATCACTCTTTTAAGACCAAAATTATCTTCTAACACTTTTAAAACAGGTATAACCTGTATAGTAGAACAATTAGGGTTAGCAATTATGCCCTTTATCATATTATCTGCAGCTGAAATATTGGCTTCAGGAACTATTAAAGGTACTTCATCATTCATACGCCAAGCACTTGAATTATCTATTACTTTTGCTCCTTTTGCTGCAAATTTAGGGGCAAATTCTAAAGAAGTTGAACCACCTGCAGAAAATAGCGCAAAATCTATATCTTCTTTAATATTTTCATCTTTAAGTTCAATAATTTCATACTGATTTCCCTTAAAATCAATTTTTTTACCTGCACTTCTACTTGAAGCATATAAATACAGCTTATTAAAAGACATATTTCTTTCTTCAATAACTTTTAGTATAGTTCTACCAACTAATCCAGTTGCACCAACTACTGCTATATTCTTCATTACCTAGCACTCCCTTTATATATCATTTCACTTAATCCATTCATAAATATTGTATTATCTTTTATTTCAATTTCTAAAGTTCCTCCTAAAAGATGAACCTTAACCTTGTTATTTGTCTTACCTAATATATTTGAAATAAATCCTACTGCACTTGCTCCAGTTCCACAGGCTAAAGTAAGACCAGCACCTCTTTCAAAAGTAATAGAATCTACTTCTTCTCTATTTTTAATATAAGCAAAATTTACATTAGTTCCCTTAGGAAAAACTTCCTTATTACTTTCTATATTTTTACCATATTTAATTACAAAATCTTCATTTAATTCTTCTTTATCAACAAATATTACAACGTGGTCTGTGCCAGTAAAAGTATATATATATTCAAAAGTTCTATCAATAGCTTTTATAGTTCTAACCTCAGTTGTATTAATAGCCTTACCCATATCTACTAAAACCCAGAAATCATCTTCTTTTGCTCTAGTTATTCTTGTTTTTTTAATACCTGCTAATGTATCTATTAAAATCTCTTCATACTTTGATATTAAATTATGATTGTATAAATAGTGTGTAAAACATCTAATTCCATTACCACACATAGGTGCTACAGAACCATCTGCGTTATAAAACTTCATATAAAAATTTTCATCTTTCTTTTTTAAAACGATTAAACCATCAGCACCAATAGATTTTTTTCTCTTACAATATTTAATTACATCAGCTGGACCTAAATCTTCTTTTGTTATTATAAAGTCATTACCAAGACCACTATATTTCTCAAATTCCATAATTACATCAATCCTTTTTTAGTAAATAGATCTCTTAATGTATCCTTACACTCATCTGTTGCTGATAATAAAGGTTCTCTAACATTATCATTATCAAGTAAACCTAAGATATTCATAGCAGATTTAATTGTAGATGGATTTCCATCTATAAACATTGATTTATGTATATCATACATAAATTTATGTAATTTAAATCTTTCTTCACCCTCTAATTCAAACTGCATTGCAACTTGTTTTGGAAAAGCATTTGCAGTAACAGAAATTATTCCACATGATCCAATAGCCTGCATAGGAAGCATAAAATTATCTTCACCTGATATTACAGCAAAATTACTATCAACCCTATTTACTATTTCTATCATTTGATCCATATTTCCTGTAGCTTCTTTTATTCCAACTATATTTTCTACCTTAGATAATTGAACTATTGTTTCTACTTCCATATTAACACCTGTTCTTGATGGAACGTTATATAATATTACATCTATACCAATATCAGCTATTTTTTTATAATGATTAATTATAGCCCTTTGTGTAGGTTTATTATAATAAGGTGTTACAGAAAGCACTGCATCTACTCCTAAATCCTTACATAATTTAGTTAAATATATTGCTTTTTCAGTTGAATTTGAACCTGCTCCAGCAATTACCTGTATTTTACCCTTTGCTTCATCTAAAACTGTCTTTATAGCTAAAATATATTCTTCTTCACTCATAGTTGCAGCTTCTCCAGTAGTTCCACAAACAACTATACCTTTAGTCATATTATCTATATGAAATCTAACAAGTTCTCTAATTTTTTCAACATCTAATTTTAAATCTTTATCAAAAGGTGTTACTAATGCTACATAACTTTTTCTATATTTCATTTTAGACCTCTTTCTTTAAATATTCTATTCTTTCATCAATAAATTCATTTATTTTTCTTAGATCTAATGAATATTTTATGCTAGTTTTATTTATCTCATCCTTAATTTTACTTAAATTCTTAGAATCTTTTTTAACGAAATAATAATTTGCTTGAAGTAAATCTATCATCATTAAATAATTAACCTTATAACCTTGAAGTTCTGGATAAAAAGAATTATTAATCTTTCTAATTTCTATTCTAGCTTTTCCAAAATCCTCTTCTTTAATTTCATCGAAATCATATAAATGTCTATAAAAAATTCTATTATACTTATTTAAAGGATAATCTCTAAATTTATCTTCCATATCCACTAAAACTTCTTCAACCTTTTCCTTTTCATTTGCTAAAAAATACATATACATAAATATTTCATCAGCTAAATAAGTAGGACTAGCACTCTTAGATATCCATGCATTATTATATGCATTACTATAATCTTCTCTTTTGATTTCAAATAATGATAGATAGTTATATACTAAAGGATTTACATTTTCTAACTTATAAATTTCACGTATTTTTTCATTTGAAACATGTAATCTTTTAATAATCAAATTAGGCAATGTTTCAGCAAAATCTGATACTATAACATCATCAATTTCATATTGCATACTATTAAGTAATTTAAAAAATTCTTTATCATAATAAAAATCTGTTTTTTCAAGTTCTGCATAAAGATAATTATGTTCAACCTCTTTAGATATTGGGTTATAATCTTTTTTGTCTATAGTTATTTTATCTGATATCGAAGAACAAGAACAGATTAAAAGAAAAATAAATATATACCTTTTCATATTACTCCTATAATTCAAATTTTTCTGCAAGTAATCTTGCTACATTTTCAGCTATATTTTCATCAACTACTATAGAAATAGTTATTTCTGATGTAGAAATTTGATGAAAGCTTATATTATTTTCAGATAAAACTTCAAAAATTTTAGAAATAGTATTTATTGAAGTTGCAAGTCCTATACCAACAAGAGATACTTTTACAACATTACTATTTATTAATATATTGTAATTAAGCTCTAAATCATCAAACATTTTTCTTAAAGATTGTTCATCTGTTCTAGGTGAAGTAAATGCAATACTTCCTTTTTCTGATATAACATCATTTTGACTTATCATATCAATTATAACACCATATTCAGATGCTTTTTTAAATATAGGATAAAGATTTCTAGCATAAGTTGGTATACCGTCTATTGTAACCATAACTATATTCTTATTAATAGAAATTCCTCTAATTTCCTTCTTTTCCATTATTTTCTCCTTAAATGTAATTATTGTTCCATTCTCTTGACCTAATGTTTTTCCTACATATATACTAACTGCATACTTAAATCCTAGCTCTACTGCTCTTGGTTCCATTACACCAGCTCCAAGATATGCAAGTTCCATCATTTCTTCATATGATATGTATTCTATTTTTTTAGATTTTTCATAAATTCTTGGATCTATACTATAAATTCCATCAACATCTGTATATATTTTACATTCAGCATTAAGTGAACATGCAAGTGCTACAGCTGAAGTGTCAGAACCACCTCTACCAAGCGTTGTTATATCACCATTTTCATTAATACCCTGAAAACCAGCAATAATTACTATCTTACCTTCATCTAAGTTTTTTAATATTATCTCATTATTTATACTTTCAATAGTATTTTTAGTATGAAGTCCTAATGTCTTTATTCCTGCTTGTTCTCCAGTTAAAGATATAGCTTTTTGTCCAAGTTCTATTAATGCCATAGAAAGCAAAGCTATAGTTTGTTGCTCCCCCGTAGACATAAGTCTATCAAGTTCTCTCTTATCTGGATTTTTAGAAATCTCATTAGCTAATTTTATCAAATTATCCGTAGTTTTACCCATAGCTGATACTACTACTACTAAATCTTTTCCTGTTTTTTTCACTTCTATTAAATGCTTAGCAATATTCATTATTTTTTCTGTTGTTGCAACAGAGCTTCCACCGTATTTATGTACTACAATTTTTCTATTCATAAATTCTCCTAGTATTGTGCTTTTATAAATATTCTAGCATATTTCATATTAAGTTGCATAGTAAAAATATTATAACTCTATCTTCCTTTTTAATATTTTCAAGTTATAATATATTACAGTAAATATTTAGGAGGTTCTTTATGAAAATTTATTTAGGTTTAGACAAAACCCCCATTTTAAATGGTGAATATAAGGTGTTAAAGCCCATTGATTATCTAACCGAAATTATAGGTATAGAAAATTATAAAAACGAGCTATTAGATGGTAAAAAATTAGTTTTTAATGAATTAGGTATGGTAATTGAATCTTTAAATTATGAAAATGGTGTATTAATATCTAAAAATGATATAGATGACCCTAATGAATACATTCAACTTACAATTGATGAAAATAAAAATTCAAAAAGAAATGGAAACTATATTTTTTATGCAAACAATGAAACCTCTATTTTCACTTTAAAAAATGGTATGTTTGAAAAAAACAAATGGATATTTAAAGATGATACTAACACTGAATCACCTAAATTATTATCAATAGAACATTTTGTAAATAATTATCATATAGGAGAACAAGTATTTTTCAATGAAGATGAAAAAATAATGTTAATTGAGTATTATAGGGAAGAAACTGGTGCTTTACCAGAAAAATCAACTTGGTTTTACTATGATAATAATGGAAACCTTATATCAGAAAGAAATTTCAAGAAGAACAAAAAAGAGGGTAGACATATATACTATAACGAAAAGGGAGAGATATATAAGGATATATCATATAGAGATGGAAAATTATTTGGACCTTCAATTTACTATAAAGAAGATGGCACAAAACTTATAATAGATTATGAATTCGATTTTAAAGTAGGGGAAAGAATAGAATAAATATAATGGGAAATAATAATTTTCCCATTTTTCATTGAAAATATTTATTAAATAATATAGAATAGAACATAATGTATATATAGGAAGGTGTAAAATGAGAATAGTTGTAATAGGTGGAGGGGCAGCAGGAATGATGTTTTCTACACAATATAAAAAAATGAATCCAAATGATGAGATAATTTTATTTGAAAAAAGTCCATATGTTTCATGGGCTGGTTGTCCATCTCCATATTATATAGCAAATGAATTACCACTTAAAAAAGTTATAGGTTCTCCAGCTGATTCTTTCATAAACAAAGGAATAGATGTAAGAATAAACACTAAGGTAAGTGAAATAAACTTTGATGAAAAATATGTTGTAGTTAGTAATGAAAAAATCTCATATGATAAATTAGTATTAGCTATTGGTGCTAAATCTACTTTAGATATTAAAAAAGATAAATATTTCACTCTATCTCACGCAACTGATGCAATAGAGATTAAAAATTTTATAGAAAATAATAAACCTAAGAATGCTTTAGTTTTAGGATTAGGATTTATAGGTCTAGAAATGGTTGAAGCATTACTATTAAACAATATTAAAGTAACTGTTGTAGAGAAGGCTAATGATGTGTTTAATATATTACCATTAGAATATAGGAACACATTAAAAGAAAGAATAAGAAATAAAAATGTTGAGCTAATATTAGGTAATGGTGTTAAAGAATTTAATGAAGAAAATGTAATATTAGAAGATGATAAAAAAATAGATTTTGATATGTTAATCATATCTACAGGTATAACTACTAAAACTGAAATATTAGGAGATAAAATCAAATTATTAAATAATAAAATAGTAGTTGATGATAACTTTAAAACTAATATAGAAGATGTTTATGCCTTAGGAGATGCAATATTAAATAAAAACATCATAACTAATGAGTATACTTATGCTCCTTTTGGTGATGTGGCTAATAAGCATGGAATGATGCTTGCTAAATTACTTTCTGGTAAAAAATCAGAATTTATAGGGGTTAACAATACTTATGCAACTTCATTCTTTGATTTAAAAATTGCTGGTACAGGATTAACAGAAGAATCTGCAATAAGTAAAGGATATAACGTAGGTAAGGTAAGTATGGAAGTGTTAACTAAAAATTCTGGATTTAAAGATTCAATACCTGGAAGTGCTGAAATAATTTATGATAAGGATACTAACACTGTACTTGGAGCAACTATGATAGGAAATGAAGCTGTAGCTCAATTTATAGATCAAATTTCTATAGTTATCAGATTTAAAATAAAAATAGATGATTTAATTTCTGTAGATTTTGCATATTCACCAACTAATGCTAGTGTGTGGAATCCATTATTAGTGCTTTATAGAAAAGTAATAAAATAGTTATTGACAATAAAAATAAAGTTATGTATAATTATGATATGCCGCTTTAGCTCATTAGGTAGAGCAGCTGACTTGTAATCAGCAGGTGATTGGTTCGAATCCGATAAGCGGCACCATTAAATTTGGGTTTTTCATAATAATACAAACTTTCTAAAATAACAAAATGGGAGAGCATAGCTCTCCTCTTTTATATTACATCTTTCATACTATATAATCCTTTTTCAAGTTTTAATAATTTAATAGCTACATTTACTGCACCATCTGAAAATATTTTTCTTGATAATGCACTATGTTTTAATTCTATTATTTCATCACCCTTAGCATATATTATAGAATGCTCTCCAACTATAGAACCACCTCTAATAGAATGAATACCTATTTCATTTTCTTCTCTTTTTTCATCTTTTCTTCCATATACTCTATTTCTTTTTTCATCAAAACAAGAATCAATAATATCAAGTAAAGTATTGGCAGTTCCACTAGGTGCATCTATCTTTCTATTATGATGTGCTTCTACTAACTCTATATCAAAATCTTTAAGTATATTAGTTGCATATTCAACTATCTTATTTAAAGCATTAACTCCAAAAGATGTATTAGTAGATTTAAGTATAGCTATATGCTTACTTGCATCCTCTATCATTTTCATTTCATCATTACTATGCCCTGTAGTAGCAATTAAAACATTTTTCTTTTTAGCTATTGCAAAATCTAAAATATCTTTAGTAAGTAAATGGTTTGAAAAATCAATTAATATATCAAATTCTTTATCTACATCAGAAAAAGAGTTAAATTCACCTTTACCAAATAGATCTACTCTACCTACAAATTCATAACCTTTATCTTTAATAGAATTTATTAAATATTCAGACATTACTCCAGCGCCAACTACTAATATCTTCATCATTTACCCTTTCTTTCCTGTATTTTTTCAACAAATTTCATTAATAATTTAACAGGAATAAACTTAACTAAAAATACTACCACCTTATTTAAAAAACCAGGTATTATTAATCTTTTACCCATATTATCTATAGCATAATTTGCAACATTTACAGCTGTATCAACACGCATATTATCAAATAATTTAGAATTTTCCAAATTAGAACTTTTAACAAATTCTGTACTTGTTGCACCTGGTGCCAAAATAGAAACCTTAATATTACTATCTCTTAATTCATAAGATAGTGCATTAGTAAATGATGTAACAAATGCTTTTGTAGCATAATATACACTCATTTTAGGTCCAGGCATAAAACTTGCAATTGATGATACATTTAATATCTGTCCTCTATCATATTTTTTCATATCTTGAAGATATAGTTTAGTTAATGATATTAAAGATAATATATTTAAGTTTATCATAGATATTTCTTTATCAAGAGATGTTTCTAAAAAATCACCAAATAATCCAACTCCTGCATTATTAATAAGAACTTCTACAAATATTTTTTTACTTTTTGTATATTCATATATTTCTTTAGAACTAGATACTAAACTCAAATCTTTTTGTATTACATGTATATCTACATTAGTATATTTTTGTTTTAATTTTTCTAAAATCTCTATTCTTCTTGCAATCAAAATTAAATTTTTACCTTTTTTTGCATAATTTTGTGCAATTTCCATCCCTATACCAGAACTTGCTCCAGTGATTAAAATATAGCTATTATTCATATTTAATATTACTCCTCCAACTACTTTTCTTAATTATTACATAAAATATAGCCGCAGCTAAAAAATTTGAAAATAAATTACCATAAAATATAGAATAATATTTTAAATATGAGCTAGTTTGAATAATAAATAAATATCTAAATACCCATATTCTTAAAAATGACATTATAAGGGGGTAAACATTTCTTCCTAAAGCATTAAATACAGATTGAGTAATAATAAATAAAGCAAAAGGAAATACTGAATATGTATAAATATTCAATGCTTCTTGTGTTTTTAGTGCAACATTATCACTAGGATCATATAAGGCGATTAAATATTTAGATGTTGAAAGAATTAAAATTAAAAGTATTAATGCCACGATTTCTCCTATTATTACCCCCTTCTTATATATATCCTTAGATTTTTTTACATTACCTAATCCAATATTCATACTTATCATAGTAGTTACAGTAGTTCCTATAGATGTTGGAACTGAAAAACATATATTATTTATCTGTGATGCAATTGAAAGTCCTGCAAGAACATCTGCTCCATAAATTTCTATTTCAGCATTAATTAAATAAAAACCTAAATTTATTGAAGTAAATGATAACATAGTCGGTATAGATAGTCTTACCATTTCCTTAACTACTAAATAATCAAACCTATATTCTCTAATACTAAGTTTAAATTTTGACTCCCTTACAAATAAATCATAATACATCCAAATAGCTGTAAAAAAATATGCTGTAAGTGAAGCAAATATTGCACCTTTAAGACCCATTTTAAATATTGTTAGATATATCACATTAAAAAATATTTTTAATATTAATAATACTATCATTCTATAAAATGTTGCCTCTGGTTCACCAGTTGCACTTTTAATAGCATTAAATATAGAAGCCATAAACTGAAATGGTATTATTAATGAACTTAAAGCGAAATATGTTATTGCATAATTTCTAATAGCAGGATCATTAGGTGCTAAAAAATCAGCCCCTAAAAAACATATGGGCATTAAAAATATTCCTAATATGAATCCAAAAATTAATACCTGTAAAGATACATTCTTTACACCTTTAAAATCTCCCTTACCATTTAATTGCCCTATCATAGACATAGCTACTACACTTAATCCTTGAGATGTAGCTATTAACATGTTATACACTGGTTGTACATATGAAACTCCTGCTCCTACATCTGTCCCCAGTATCTTATTTAAAAACAATCCATCTGAAAATGGTATAAGTACCTGAACTATAGCCATCATAAATGTTGGTATAGTTAAAAAAAGTATTGTTTTTACAGTATCTCCATGTATTATCATTTCACGTCTTTCATCTAAATTCATTTTTAATAAATTATTCATATATACCCTCTTATTATTCTCATATAACTAAATGATACTTTATACTGAATATTAAGTCAAGGTATTTTAATATATTGTCTTATTTTAATCTGTGGGGTATAATTTAAAAATAAGAGGTGTTTTATGAAAATCAATAAATTAAGGAGTTTAAACTTATTAATCAAACCATCATCTTGCAATTGTAATCTAAGATGTAATTATTGTTTCTACTTCGATGTTGCAGAAAATAGAGAAACATACACTTATGGAAATATGTCATTTGAAACACTAGAAAATTTAGTTAAAAATGTTTACGATTGTGTAGAATATCAAGTAAACTTCATATTCCAAGGTGGCGAACCTACAATGAGAGGAATAAATTATTATTACAAATTACATGAACTAATAGAAAAATATAATAAAAATAATGTAAATACTACATTCTCTATACAAACAAATGGAACATTATTAAATAAAAGATGGTTTGATTTATTTGAAAAATATAATTATCTAATTGGTATATCTCTTGATGGAACTAAGGATATACATGATATCTTCAGAATAGATATACGACAAAAAGGTACATTTGATTCTATACTTAATAATATAAATAAATTAAGGGAAAGAAATATTGATTTCAATATTTTATGTGTTGTAAATTCAGAAGTTTCAAAAAATGCTAAAAAAATATATGAATTTTTTAGAGAGCAAAAATTTGAATTTTTACAATTTATTCCTGCCTTAGATCCTTTAAAAAATTATGATGAAAAGGATTATACTTTAACTGCTGAAAATTATGGAAAATTTTTAGATGAAATATTTAATCTGTGGTATGAAGATTTAAAAAAGGGAAATTTCATAAGTATAAGATATTTTGAAAATCTTTTATTAATATTATCAGGTAGAAATCCAGAGGCATGTGATATGGTTGGACATTGTTCAGTTAATACAGTTATAGAAGCAGATGGTTCTGTATACCCTTGTGATTTTTATGTAGTTGATGAAAGAAGATTAGGAAATATTAATACTCAAAGTATACCTGAAATAATATTTTCTCAAAAAGCAACCGAATTTGTAAGAGAATCCTTTAAAATAGATGAAAAATGTAAAACTTGCAAATATCTGAAAATATGTAGAACTGGATGTAAAAGACATAAAGATGAAAATAATGTAAATAAATTCTGTTATAGCTACAAATATTTTTTTGGTAGAAACTTAGATAAACTTGTAGATATACGAAATAGATTTATTAAATAAAAAGGGTTACATTACACTGTAGCCCTTAAAATGTATATCCTGTTTCTATACCTATAACAAACTTATTTTCATATCCACTAACTAAACCTATGTTACATTTATCTATCTTTAATCCAACTATTCCCTTTGCTATTGCTACATGGTTTCCATCTAAACTTTTATTCATATTATTAACATGTTCAAGAAATACTCCTACCCCTATCTCTGCTCCTCCATATACCTTTAAACCTCTCTTAATCTCATAATTAGTTTCTCCCCTTAATGTGAAATTAAGTGATCCTCTACCTAAATAATCAATAGCTCCATTATTCTTTATAGCTACTCCTCCCATTAATGATATCTTAGGTCCAAAAGTAAAATCTAACTTCCTTGAATGATCATATCTATATTCTGGCATAAAACCTAATGTTAAAAGTATAAAATTGTCAATTTTACTATTTATATTAAATTCTAATCCATAAACTAATGTACTATCTATCCTATATCTTGGTCTAGTAAAAGTTATCATACTCATCATAATTAAACATATTAATAAACTTTTTCTCATCTCTTCTCCTTTCATCTAAAATGTATATCCTGACTCTATACCTAATATTCCTTTTCCATTTCCTAAATAAATACCTACATTGTATTTTTCTTTTATCTTAATTCCTAATAATACATTCTCAACTGTTCCAAATATGAATTTATTTTTATTATTATCCCTTGATAACCCTAATCCCAATCCAATCTCTATTCCTCCATATAGTTTTATATCTTCTTTTAATCTATAGTTTATATCCACTTCCATTGATAAAAGTCCTTTAGTTTCTATTGCATATTTACTACTAGTTGAAAAATAATAAGAAACATTTGCTCCTATCTTTGGTCCAAATGTTATATCAAATCTCTTATCTAAATCCACTTTCCATTCTGGCAGTAAACCTAAAGTTATTGATGAAAATGTTTTTCTATCTTGATCTAAGCTTTTATTACTATCAAATACTCCTACAGAACCTTCTAGTCTATATCTTGATCCTGTAATATTAGCTGAAAGTGAAAATATACTTAAACTAAGTAACATTATTAATATTAATCTTCTATTCATATTAAAAAGTATAACCTCCTTCTATACCTAATGTTCCCTTTGCATATCCTGTATAAAGTGCTACATTAAATCTTTCTTTTATTTTTACTCCTAAAGATAATTTACCTATATGGGTTACTTTTATTCCACCATAATGATTATCACTCCCACTTAAATATGCTTGAACTCCTAATCCCGTTCCTGCTTCTATACCTGTATATATTTTAATATCATCTTTTACTCTATAGTTAAGATCTATTTCTCCACCTACAATTAAATTAGAATGTAATGTCGTTCCAATTTGTATATCTGTAGTAACATTTAATGTCGCCTTAGGTCCAAATGTTATATCTATCTTTTTATTTATTTCTGCCTTCCATTCTGGTAATACTGAGATAGAAGTTGAAACAAATTTATGAGAAATAACCTTTCCTTTATAATTCATTGCTCCTACAGAACCTTCTAGTCTGTATCTTGGTCCTGTAATATTAGCTGAAAACGAAAATATGCTTAAACTAATTAATGTTATTAATATCTTTTTCATCCATTATTCTCCCTATTTTTTTGATCATCATAATTATACACCCCCCCCCCATTGTTTTGTCAATATTTATATATAGTAAGAAGGATTAATTCCTAAATTAAATAGAAATTAATCCTTTTGTATCAATACTTCTTTTTATTTTTCAGTTTTTTCAATAATTTTTTTAGATATCTCTTCTGGAACTTGTTCATATCTAATAACATTCATTTCAAAGTATCCTCTTCCCTGAGTCATAGATTTTAAATCATTAGAATACTTAAATGTTTCAGCCATAGGAGCTTCTGCAAATATCTCTTGCTTATCTTTACCTAAAGCTTGCATACCAAGTACTTTACCACGTTTTTTAGTAATATCACCCATTATATCCCCTACATTTTCTTCTGGGATAACTATCTTTAATTCCATAATTGGTTCAAGTAAAACAGGTCTAGCTTCAAGCATACCTTTTTTAAACGCTATATTTGCTGCAAGCTTAAATGCCATTTCAGATGAATCTACATCATGATATGAACCATCATAAAGTACTGCTTTAATATTAGTAACTGGATATTTAGCTAATACCCCTTCTTTCATAGATTCTAACAGACCTTTTTCAACTGCTGGTATATATCCTTTAGGAACAGCTCCACCAACTATTTCCTCTTCAAATTCAAATTCCTTATCAGAGTTACTAAATCTTATCTTAACATCTCCATATTGTCCATGTCCACCAGATTGTTTTTTATGTTTACCTTGAACATCAGATGTTCCTTTTATAGTTTCCTTGTATGGAACCTTAAGTTCCTCTATTAAGACCTCAACACCATATCTTTCTTTTAATTTCTCAATTACAGAACTTGCATGTATTTCACCTTGCACTCCTAAAACAGTCTGTCCTGTTTCAATAACACGTCTCCAATACAGTGAATAGTCTTCTTCTCTTATCTTATGTAATGCTGTAGATATTTTATCCTCATCTGACTTATTTTTAGCCTGTATAGCTACTAACATTTGTTCCTTAGGAAACTTAATTTCTTCAATAGCAGATATTTTTTCATTCTTAGCTAAAGTATCAGAATTTTGTGTAAAATTTAGTTTAGTTAAAAGTACTATATCTCCCATAGTTGCCTTTTGTAACTCTACCATTTCACCATAAACCAATGTAAATATCTTATTAACTTTTTCATATTCTCTCTTATTTACATTATATACTTCTGAATCTATTTTTATTTCTCCAGAAAGCACTTTAACATATGATATTTTACCAACAAATGGATCTATAACAGTTTTAAATACCTGTCCTACAAATTCTGCAATATCAATATTTTTCTTATTATCTCTTGGAGATGGTAAGTATTCTCTCATCATATCAAATGTAGTATGTAATCCTATATTTTTGTAAGTCGATCCACAAACTACAGGTATTAATGTTCTATCTAATACACCTTTTCTTAATCCTCTGTGTATTTCCTCTGTTGTAAATTCTTCTCCAGAAAAATATTTATCCATTAATACTTCTTCTGTTTCTGCAACTGATTCTAATAACATTTCTCTAACTGATTGTACTTCGTCTTCAAATTCATCAGGCATTTTAACTGTTTCACACTCTTTACCATTATATTTTCTTGCAAATAAGTCAACTACATTTATATGACCCTTAAAATCATTACCTTTACCCCAAGGTATATGGAAAGGTGCTATTTTCTTACCATATTTCTCTCTTAATTGACTAAGTATTTTAGTATAATCTGCTTTATCAGAATCTATTTTGTTAATGAATATAAATTTAGGAATTTTTCTTTCTTCAGTTAATTCTAACGCTATTTCAGTTCCCACACTTAAATCTGTAGTTGAATCAATAATTATTATTGCCCCTGCCACTGCTGCAAGAGCTGATTCTAACTCACCATAAAAGTCTGAATAACCTGGAATATCTAATAAATTATACTTCATATTTTGATATTCTACTGCTGATAATGTTGTGTTATTAGACATTTTAAATTGTTCTATTGGAGATGAAATTCTAGAAATTAAATTCGCTGTAAATTCTAGAGATTCCAACATATTACTTTTCCCTGAACCACTATGTCCTAATATTCCTACATTCCTAATATTATCACTTGCATAAATTTTCATAGCCTACCTCCTAAAAATATTGATATTACCACATTAACATTATATCTTGAAAACCTAAAAAGTCAAAAAAAGTGCCTTTAGGCACTTTTATTATATTACTTCTCTAGCAGCATCTACTCTTACTGCATATTTAAAATATTTACTCCAATATGAATTATTTAAACTTGATAATATAACACCTCTTGAAGACGAAGCATTGATAAATAACGAGTTACCTATATATACGGCAACATGATTTACCCTATTTTCTGGTCTAAAGTATAATATATCTCCAGGTTTCATATCTCCCTTTTCAACTTTTCTACCTTTTTTTACTTGGTCAACACTTACTCTAGGTAATTCATAACCAAATACATCTCTAAACACTTCTCTTGTTAAGGCTGAACAATCAATACCATTATGATTTATTCCACCAAGCCTATATTTTGTACCTGCCCATTTATCATAAGACGTAAATAACTTATTTTTTAGTATTATGTTATCTAAATTGTTATATACCCCTGACATAGACATTACTGACTCTTCAATTTCATTTATCTTCTTATCAATATATGATTGATCATGTATATATTCTGAATCAAACACTATTGAATTAGAATCTTGCATTACTAATTCTCTTTGAGATTTTGTAGAAGACTTTTTTAGGCTTATTTTATTTGCACTAAACCCTGTTGCTGGTAATAATGCAAGAGATAATACTAATATAATTTTCTTGTATCTCAACATTAATTTACTTCCTCTCTTGTATCAAAAATAAAGTTCATTGGACCATCATTACTTGATTGCACATCCATATATGTTTGAAATTTTCCTGACTTATATCTTACATCACATCTTTCTAACTCTTTTAAAAATTCTTCATATATTTCATTTGCTTTAAGTACTGATGCAGACTCTGTAAATGAGGGTCTGTTCCCTTTTTTCATTTTTCCGTAAAGTGAGAAATTACTAATAACCATCACTTCATAATTTTTATCTAGTAATGAAAAATTAATTTTTCCTTCTTCATCTTCAAATATTCTAAGATTAATCAATTTTTTAATACAGATTTGTACATCTTTTAAGTTATCTTCATTATGAACTCCTAAATAAACTAAAAGTCCTTTTTCTATGGAATTATATGTCCCATCTTCAAATAAAACCTTAGCATTATTTACTCTTTGTATTAACATTTTCATAATTTTAGACACTCCTCTCTATGCATTATATCACAAAAAATGAAAAAAAGGAAGAAAAAATCTTCCTTTGTATTATAAACACTTTGTTTTCACTATAAATGGTGAGTCATACTGGAATCGAACCAGTGACACCTTGATTAAAAGTCAAGTGCTCTACCGACTGAGCTAATGACTCACATGGAGCGGGAGACGAGGGTCGAACTCGCGACATTCAGCTTGGAAGGCTGACACTCTACCAACTGAGTTACTCCCGCATCATGGTGCCTCGGGCCGGACTCGAACCGGCACGGGATTGCTCCCACAGGATTTTAAGTCCTGTGTGTCTACCATTTCACCACCAAGGCATTTATTATCGACAAGAAGTATTATATATTATTTGATTTTTTTTGTCAATACTTTTAAAACATTTTGAAAATTATTCTTATACCATTAAATAAATTCAAACATATTACAAATATTGTAATTATATTATATGCTTTTTTTATAACCTTATTACTAGATAACATATTTACCTTAGTCCCTATATTTCCACCTAATATAGCTGCAGGAATAATTACTAACAATGGGGACATTTCATATCCTGATATGCCAGTTATAAAAAAGTCTATGAAATTCTTAGAAAGCTGTGAGAAAAATATAGTTGAAATAGAGTATAAGGTAGCACTTTTCATACTTACTCCAAAGATTAGTATAAATAGTGAAACATTTATAGGTCCTCCACCTATTCCCAAAAATGTAGATACTATACCAAGACTCATACTAACTAAAAAATATATAACATAATTTCTATATTTAAAAGTAAACTTACAATAAGTGTTATAGTAAACAGCTAATGATAATACTATTACTGTAATTGTAATTTGTATTAATTTAACTATATCATCACTAGAAAAATATGATAAAGAATTCTTGAAAATTTGAATACCTAATTTCCCACCTATGATAGAACCTAATGCAATTGCAAGTAATTGCTTATTTTCAATCCTATCTCCTTGTCTTGCTTTTTTAATTATAGATACTACTGACATAGTAAGCACAGCAAGAGATGAATAAAAATTAATATTATCTAAATTAGAATAAGATAGTGCATCAAGACTTGGCTTTATTATTACTCCACCACCCATTCCAGATAATGATCCTACTCCTGTTGCAAAAGTTATTATTAAAAAATATATAATGTAAATATACATCTAAACCTCCTATTTTTCTTCAAGTATTGAATTTATAATTGCCTCAGCACAACGTATTCCATCTACTGCTGCACTCATTATTCCACCAGCATATCCTGCACCTTCTCCACAAGGTATTAATCCTTTAACACTTGAATTATATTTATCATCCCTATTTATTCTAATAGGAGATGATGTTCTGCTTTCTATACCAGTAATTACAGCATCTTTTCCTGCAAACCCATGTATTTTATTATCAAATTTAGGAAATGCCTCTCTTAATGTAAGTGAAATAAAATCAGGAAATAATTCATTTAAATTACACAATTTATATCCTATAGAATAACTTGGCTTAACATTACCAAGTTTACTGCTTTTAACATTTTTAATGAAATCCTGTACTAATTGTACAGGTGCTTTATAATTTGAACCACCCATAATAAAGGCTTTTTCTTCTAATTCTCTTTGAAAATACATACCTGCTAAATTCCCTTCTCCTAAATCCTCAGGTGTTACATTAACTAATACTGCTGAATTTGCATTTTCTAAATCTCTTTTACTATAGCTCATACCATTTATTACTAATCTATTCTTCTCACTAGATGAGGGTACAACTACTCCACCAGGACACATACAAAATGTATATACTCCTCTTCCATTTGAAGCCCTTACATTTAACTTATATTCAGCTGGAGGTAATAAATCTGCATTCTTTCCATATTGAACCTGGTTTATAAGTTTTTGTTTATGTTCTATTCTAACTCCCACTGAAAATACCTTTTTACTCATATCAATATTATTCTTATCTAACATTTCAAATGTATCCCTTGCACTATGTCCAATAGCAAGTATGGCATAATCTGTTTCTAAATCATATTCTTCCTTTGTATCTAGATTTAATACCTTTAATGAATGTAATTTTAGATCCTTCGAACTATAATTTATGACCTTATTTCTAAACCTATATTCCCCACCAAGGCTTATTACTTTCTTTCTAATATTTTCAACTATTTTTACAAGCTCATCTGTTCCTAAATGAGGTTTAGAAATATATGCTATACTTTCATCTGCCCCAGCCTCAATTAATTCATCTACAACCTTTTTTATTCTAACATTATGAGTATTAGTTGTAAGTTTTCCATCAGAAAAAGTTCCTGCTCCACCCTCACCATATTGTACATTAGATTCCTCATCTAACTTACCAGTCTCAAAAAAATTATAAACATCTTCTACTCTTTCTTTAACTGCCTTTCCTCTTTCAAGTATAATAGGCTTTAAATCTGCCTTAGCTAAAATTAAAGCCGCAAGCATTCCTGCTGGTCCTGTTCCTATAACAACTGGTCTTTTCTCTCTATATCCTTTTACTATTTGTTGTGGATAAATATATTCTTCAACCACTGATACATTCTTATACTTTTCAATATTATTATACACCTTATCATTACTATCAAAATCTATAGTATACACATATTTAATATTATTCTTATTCCTAGCATCAATAGCTTTACCAGTTACTTTAAAATCATTTATTTCATTATCTTTTAAAATAAATCTCATTTCTCTTCTTATATCTTCTTCACTATGTTTAATATCTACTTTAATATTAGTAATCCTTAACATTCTTTCTCCTAAATATTATTTCCTACATGCATACCTGATATGAAGCACCAATTTAAGTTATATCCTCCACAATCACCAAATACATCTAATACTTCACCAGTAAAATATAGGCCCTTAACTATTTTAGATTCTAATGTATAGTTATCAACCTCATTAATTCTAATTCCTCCTGCTGTAACCTGTGCATTTGAAAAACCTGTAGTGTCATATACCTTAAATACAAATTTTTTTAACTTTTCTACTAATCTTTCTATAATCTCATCATCAAGTTCACTAACTTTAAAATTTAGTTTTTCTATACCCACACTTTTTAATAAATAACTAGCAAACTTCTTATTAACTAAACCATTTAAATAATATTCTATTTCTAAATATCCTAATTCCTGTTTTCTAACATGTAATAATCTTCTTAGCTCATCCTCACTATACATACTTAAAAAATCTACATGCCAATAAAGTTCTTCAAAATCATATAGAGCGGTAAGATAAGATAGATTAAAAATGCATGGACCTGAAACACCATAGGCTGTAAATAGCAATTCATTTTCATCACTTCTTAATAACTCTCCATTTTTATACACACTTAATTTTACTCTTTGTTTAACCCCTTCTAAACCTTTAGCATATTTTTTATCTACCTTTAATTGCACTAATACAGGAAATATATTTGTTCTACTATGTCCCATTTTTGCTGCTAAATCATATCCACTACCATTACTACCAAGTTCTGGATAAGATATTCCCCCTGCTGCAATAACTAACTTATCTACAATTACAGTTTCATCATTTATGCTTGTAACATTAAACTTAGCATTCTTTTTCCTAACCTTAGCAACGTCAAATTCATATCTAACTTCTATATTATTCATACTCTCAACCTTAAATCTTAAGGCATCTACAATAGAAGCAGCTTGATATGATAAAGGATAAACCTTACCAAATTTTTCCACCTTGTATTCTATACCTATTTTTTGAAAAAAAGCCAATACATCCTCAAAACTATACTTATTAAATATTTTTTCATCTATTTTATCTTCTATAGAAAAATAATTGTCATATCCTGCATTAATATTAGTAAAATTACATGTTCCATTACCTGTAACCAATACTTTCTTTAGCATTCTATCTTTTCTTTCAAAGATTATAATTTCATGCCCTCTTTGTGCAGCATAAATTGCACATAATATTCCTGAAGCTCCTGCTCCAATTATTCCTATTTTCATTTATTCTACTCACTTTCCCATATTGAAAAAATATTTATTTGAAACTTAATATCATATCCATTATAGCTTTTGATGTAGTACACTTATTTTCTTTCTTATATTTTTCTAAAATCCTTTTCATCTCATTATACTCTAACTCAGTATATTTATAACCTAAAAATCTTTTATCTTTTAATACTCCATTAGATTTATTCGGTGTTCCTTTTACTCTCCCACCAAATTTTTTACCTGTTGCATTCACATATACCTCTTTTCATTATTCACTATATATATATTAGAATTATATAGACTCCCAATCTAAAAGTCAAGGATAGATGTTTTAACTTTTATTTAAGGCAAAAATACAACCACAATAACATTGTCTATATACATCATATTCATTGCACATTTCTATACTTCTTTTATACCCATTATTCTTCTTAAAGTCTGAAGGCAGGTATTTAACTTTATATATTTCTTGTACTTCAAAACCTAACTCATTAACTAACTTAGAATTTTTTTTAGGAGATAATGTAATAGCTGAACCAAAATAATCAAAATTTAAATTTTTAGCATACCTTGCAACAATATCTAATCTCATCTGAAAACAAGTTACACATCTACTACCACCCTCAGGTTCATTTTCCTGACCTTTTGTTAACTCTAAAAAATGTTTAGGGTTGTATTCATCTTCTATATATTCTACATTATTTCCTGTTCTTTCATTAAAATCTTTAATAAATTTTTGTTGAACTTCACTTCTTTTTATATATTCTTGCTTAGGATGTATATTAGAATTTGCAAATAATATAGTTACATCTGCATAATTACATAAAAATTCTAAAGTATATGTCGAACAGGGAGCACAACAACTATGTAATAAGATTTTAGGTCTATTTTTAAGCATTTTCCACTTTTTTATTAATTTCTCAAGTATCACGTGATAATTTATTACCTGATTTTTATTCATTGAAGATAAAATGGATAATGCATCATCAAATTCATTTTCAGTTATGAAACTATTATCTTTAATCAGATCAAAAAGTTTATCATTTTTATTTCTATTATCTTTCATATCCTTTTTTAATTTTTCATATATTTCTCTTAATTCCTTATTTTCCATAATTCCCTTTCAATATAAAAATAGGCTTTCGCCTATTAATTTCTTCTATTTCTATATTTTTGATAATCTTCAAATTCTTTTAATATACTTTCTTTTTTTATTCTGCTAATTTCATTATTTTCTAACATATCTTCTAATAATAATTCTAATTTATATATATTCTGATTTCCAAAATATATATTTATTAAAGCGTAATTTGCATTTCTATTACCTTCTTTTTTAGCCTTTATCAAATATTTTTCTGCATAATCAAATAAATTTTCAGAAGCTAATTTAATTCCAAGGTCAAAATTAACTATTCCTATAGACTCTAATTTTTTTAAATTTAATTCTATATCTTCATTTTTCTTTAATAATCTTGCATATTTTATTAAATCTATTATTAAATTTGCATCAGTATTACTATTTTTTTCTATCAATTTTAAAACATTATATGCACTTTCATATTCTAAATTAATAACATACATCTTATATATTCTCTCTAAAATATATGCAGAACTTTTTCCATGTATATTTAAAGCCTTATTCAAATAACCTAATGATCTAACCTTATCACCACGTTTAAATTCAAGATTTGAATATCCAATATATCCAAGCTGTATATTTTCAATATTTTTACTATTTAATAAAATATCAAAATATCTTTTAGCATCCTCATATTTATCATTTTCTAAATATGACATAGATAATAGATTAAATAATACTCCTCTTTCTCTTTCAGAAAACTTATGTATCACACTTTTATTAAGTCTTTGTAATTTTTCATGTTTATTATTTGTTTCATATAAATAAATTAAATTTGATAAAAAAGGTAATTCTTGATAATTAGTTTTTTTATTCAATATTTCAGTTTGATTTATGGCTTCTTCAATATTTTCTTCTTCTATAGCTATAGTAAATAAATATTGACTGGCTTTTATAGAAGAAAATGTTCTAGCTTCTAAATTTTCTGATAATTTTCTATAATAAATTTTAGCTTCATTTATTTTATTCTCTCTATGATAAATATTTGCAAGATAATAATATGCTGATTCCAAAAACTTTTTATCTTCATTATTTTCCACTTTTTTTTCAATTATAACATGTAACAATAATTTTGCATCCTCATATTTATTTTCTGTCATTAATTTTAAGGATTTTTCTAAATCTGACTTAATATCTGCATTTAATATGAATGAAAGAGAAAAAAACAAAAAAACAAATAGCTTTTTCATATATATCTACCTTACTTAAATTATTTTCTTAATTCTTCTACTATTTCAGTTTTTGATTTTGTCTTTTCATCTATTAATTTAATGACTTTTGCTGGCATACCTGCAACTACAACTCCACTTGGTACATTTTCAGTTACAACTGCCCCTGCTGCAACTACAGAATTTGCCCCTACCCTTACACCTTCAAGAACAACTGCATTAGCTCCTATTACTACATTATCTTCTATTACAACTGGATCTGCTGAAGGCGGTTCAATAACTCCTGCTAAAACTGTTCCAGCACCTATATGACAATTTTTACCAACAGTAGCCCTTCCACCAAGCACTGCATTCATATCTATCATAGTTCCTTCTCCAATTTTTGCTCCTATGTTTATAACAGCTCCCATCATAATAACAGCCTTAGATTCTATAATAACCTTATCTCTAATAATAGCACCTGGTTCAATTCTAGCATCAATATTTTTAATATCAAGTAATGGAAGTGCTGAATTACGTCTATCATTTTCTAAATAGTAATTTTTTAAATCATTATCTTTAATTAATTTTTCAACTTCATCCCAGTTACCTATTATTATTTTAGTTTCTTTTCCTATGATCTTAACACTATATTCACCTTTTATCTCTTCATCTGTATAAAGTTTAACAGGTGTTTTTCTTTCTGAATTTGCAATAAAGCTTATAATTTCTTTTGATCTTTCTAGTTCTGTCATATATACTCCTCTTAATACTATTATTTTAATAATATCATATATTAAAATAAAATACCATTAGTTTTTTCTTATAACTAAAAAGAGAATTTCTATAAAAATAGAAACCCTCTTATATATCCAAATTATAGATTTTCATCATTAATTGTTGATAAAAATTCTTTTACAGGTGGTATAATTTTTAATATATTACCATTTTCAAATGGATTATCTAATTTAACATCTTCTAATAATCCAAGGAAAGTTTTAGAACCTCCAAGAATACATAATCTCATATATTTTTTCCATGCAAATTCTCTATCTTCACCATTTAACTTCCACATTTGCAATGCAATTACCTGCGCTAAAGTATAGTCTATATAATAAAATGGCATTTCAAATATATGTCCTTGTTTAAACCAGAATAATCCTTTTAAGTATGATTCCATACCATCATAATCTCTTGTAGGTAAGTATTCTTTTTCAAGTTCTAACCATTTCATTCTTCTTTCCTCAGGTGTTACATTAGGATTTTCATACACAAAGTGTTGAAATTCATCAACTAAAGCTCCATAAGGTATGAATAAGAATGCTCCACTTAAATGATGATATTTAAATTTATCAATATCTTCTTTAAAGAATGATTCCATCCATGGCCAAGTTAAAAATTCCATACTCATAGAATGAATTTCTGCTGATTCTGATGTAGGCCAGTAATATGAAGATATATCAATATTTCTCATTGTTTGATAAGATTGGAAAGCATGCCCTGCCTCATGCGTTAAAACTTCAACATCATGTGCCGTTCCATTAAAGTTAGCGAATATAAATGGCATAGTATATTTATCAAGTGATGTACAGTATCCTCCACCTTGTTTACCTTTTTTACTATCTAAGTCAAGTAATTCTTGCTCAACCATTTTTGAGAAAAATTCATGTGTTTCAGGTGATAATTCCTTATACATTTCCTTAGCTCTTTCAACCATCCATTCTCTATCTCCCTTAGGAGTTGGATTTCCTGTTAAAAATGACATTCCTTCATCATAGTATTTTAATTTATCAACCTTTATTCTCTTTTCCTGTCTTTTTCTTAATTCAACATATAAAGGAACTATATTCTCTTTTATTTGCTTCCTATAATTTGCAACATCTTTAGCATCATAATCAAGTCTACCCATTCTTAGATATCCAACTTCAACAAAGTTTTCATATCCAAGTTTTTTAGCTATTCTATCTCTTACTTTAACTAATGAATCATATATTCTATCATACTCTTGCATATTATCTTCAAAAAATTTACCTACAGCCATAACTGCTTCTTTTCTTGTATTTCTATCTATATTTTGAGTATATGGCACCATTTCTGAAAGATTTCTTTCTTCACCATCAAACATAATCTTAGCACTAGATGTTAATTTAACATATTCTGTTACTAATCTATTTTCTTCTTGTAAATCTTCAATTATTTCATTTTTAAATAATTTTAGTTCTAAATCTATTTTTTGGAATGCAAGTTTACCAAATTTTTCTTCTAATTCAGGTCTAAATTTAGAATTTGCAAAAGCTATTCCTAAATCATTTCCAAATTCTGAAATTAAAGGTATATTTTCATCATAAAAAGCTTTTTCTTTAGAATAGTATTCATCTGTAGTATCTATACTATTTCTTATATAAGCTAAATTATAGTTAGTTGAAAACTCCTTATTAATTTCATCAAGTTCGTAATAAAGCTCTATTGCTTTTTGTGCATTTTCAGCATTTTCAAGTTCTTCTTTAATATTTATATACGTTTTTTTTAATTCATCAATATCTACTCTTTTATATTCAAAATCTTTAAAAACCATTACATATCTCCTAATTCTATCTAAGTAAGCTATCTTGTAATTTTTTCTTAGTTCCAAGTATATCTTGATCCTCTTTCTTTTTAGCCTCAATAGCTCTTTCAAGTTTTTGTTGTTTAATTTTTTTAAATTCTTCTTCACTTTCAGCAAGCATAGCTTCTTCTGCCATAACTGTAACATAGTTATGATTAACCTCTAAAAATCCCCCACTAACATAATAACTTTTCTCTTCTTCAAAATTTTTAATTATCATTAATCCTTCTCCAAGAGAACTCATAAAATTAGTATGATTAGGAAGTATACCAATATCTCCTCTAATAGTTCTAACCTTAACGAATTTTGTTTCCTTACACAAATACTCTATTTTTTCAGGTGTTACTACTTTTAATGTAAAAAAATCTTTTTTTTCCATAATTATTCACCCATTAGATCTTTTGCTTTTGCCACTGCATCATCTATAGTTCCTACATAAAGAAATGCCTGTTCTGGAAGTTCATCATGTTTACCATCTAAGATTTCTTTAAATCCTCTTATTGTTTCACGTAATGTAACATATTTACCTTTCATACCTGTAAATTGTTCAGCAACTGAGAATGGTTGAGAGAAAAATCTTTGAATTTTTCTTGCTCTACTTACTATTACCTTATCTTCATCACCTAATTCATCCATACCAAGTATTGCAATAATATCTTGCAATTCCTTGTATCTTTGTAAAACTTTAACAGTTTCTCTTGCTACCTTATAGTGTTCATTTCCAACTATTTCTGCTTCAAGTATTCTTGAAGTTGAAGCAAGTGGATCAACTGCTGGATAAATTCCTAATGATGCAATCTGTCTTGATAATACTGTTGTTGCATCAAGATGTGAAAATGTTGTAGCTGGTGCTGGATCAGTTAAATCATCTGCTGGAACATATACTGCTTGTACTGATGTAATAGATCCCTTTTTAGTTGAAGTAATTCTTTCTTGCAGAGCACCCATATCTGTTGCAAGGTTAGGTTGATAACCAACAGCAGATGGCATTCTTCCAAGTAAAGCTGAAACTTCAGATCCAGCTTGAGTAAATCTAAATATATTATCTATGAATAATAATACATTTTGACCTTCTTTATCTCTAAAATATTCAGCCATAGTTAATGCTGAAAGTGCAACTCTAAGTCTTGCCCCAGGTGGTTCATTCATTTGACCATAAACTAAAGCAGTCTTATTAATAACACCACTTTCTTTCATTTCGTTATACAGATCTCTACCTTCTCTAGTTCTTTCTCCTACTCCAGCAAATACAGATAATCCTCCATGACCTTTTGCAATATTATTAATTAATTCTTGAATTAATACAGTTTTACCTACTCCAGCTCCTCCAAAAAGACCTATTTTTCCTCCTTTTAGATATGGTGCTAGTAAATCTACTACCTTAATTCCTGTTTCTAATATCTCAGAGTGAGTTTCTTGTTCTTCAAATTCAGGTGCTTTCTTATGTATAGAATGTCTTTCTTCTGTTATAATTTCATCACCATTATCAACAGTTTCACCTAAAACATTAAAGATTCTACCTAAAGTTTCTTTCCCTACTGGTACTTTAATAGGCTCTCCTGTATCTATAACATCTATCCCTCTTTTTAATCCATCAGTAGATGTCATAGCAACTGCTCTTACAACATTATTTCCTAAATGTGCTTGAACTTCTGCAACTATTTTTTTCCCATCTTCATAATATATTTCTAAGGCATTAAAGATATCTGGTAAGGTATTATCAAATCTTGCATCTATAACTGGTCCTATAATCTGAACCAATTTACCTTTATTCATCTTATTCCTCCTATTTAATTGCTTGAGAACCACCAACAATTTCTGATAGTTCCTGTGTTATTAGACTTTGTCTAATTCTATTATATTCTAATGTCAATTTATTTATTATTTCTGTTGCACTATCACTTGCATTTTTCATAGCAGACATTCTAGCAGAATGTTCACTTGCTGAATTTTCAAGTAATGCTTGGTATAACTTATTATTCAAAAGTTTAGGTAAAAATTCTACTAAAACCTGATTTTCATCTGGCTCAAAAATATATCTTTTATCCCTTACCTCTTCACTTTCTTTAGATATCTTTAACCCTGTAGGTCTTGAAAAAGGTAATATTCTTTCCTCTATTAAGTTATAGTGAATTACTGATACAAATTTTGAATATATTAAATATACTTCATCATACTGATCTGAGATATAGAAATCAACTATATCCTCACTAATAATCTTAGCCTTTGAAAACATTGTTTCAGGTATTAATTGTATATATTCTGCATCTACATTAATATCTTTAGTTTTACAATAATCTCTTGCTTTTCTACCTATAGAGATTATGGAAACATTTTTACCTTCCTTAGTAAATCTTTTTACCATTTTATCCATTTTTTTTAAAGTATTAGAATTAAATGATCCACAAAGTCCTCTATCAGATGTCATAACTACTATACCAACATTTTTAACTTCCTTTTTACCTTCAAATAAAATATTATGTCTATTACCTATATGATTTAATAAGTTATATAAAGCATACTCTAAAGATTTTTCATATTCTCTAGTTTTAAAGGTAAGCAGCTGAAATTTTTTAAATTTAGTTGAAGAAACAATATTCATAGCACTAGTTATCTGTTTTGAATTATTAATGCTATTAATTCTAGCTTTAATTTCTTTCATATTAGATGCCATATGTTTCTCCCTTCATTAATGTACATAATCTTTTTTAAATGTTTTTATAAAGTCTTCTAATTCCTCTTCTATTTCTTTAGTTAAGGCTTTTTCAGTTACAATCTGTTTTAAAATATCTGTTGTAGAATACATACTTTGTAATAATTCTTCTTCAAAATTTCTAACATCTTCTACATCAATATCATCTAAATAACCTTTAGTTACAGCATAAAATGAAACTACTTGCTCTTCAACAGACATAGGAGAGTATTGTTTTTGTTTTAATATTTCCATTATTCTTTCACCACGATTTAATTGATCACGTGTTGCCTTATCAAGATCAGAACCAAATTGTGCAAATGCTAATAATTCATTGTATTGTGCAAGTTCCATTTTAACCCTACTTGCTACTTGTTTCATAGCCTTAATTTGTGCTGAACCTCCAACCCTTGAAACTGAAAATCCTGCATTAATAGCTGGTCTAAATCCAGAATTAAATAAATCTGTTTCCAAGAATATTTGACCATCTGTTATTGATATAACATTGGTTGGAATATATGCTGATATATCCCCCGCCTGAGTTTCAATTATTGGAAGAGCAGTAATAGATCCTCCACCTAATTCATCAGATAATTTTGCTGCTCTTTCAAGCAATCTTGAATGTAAATAAAAAACATCTCCTGGATATGCTTCACGCCCAGGTGGTCTTTTTAATAATAAAGACATTTCTCTATATGAAACAGCATGTTTAGATAAATCATCATATATTATCAATACATGTTTTCCTTCTTCCATAAAATATTCTGCCATTGCAACACCAGCATAAGGGGCTAAATATTGAAGTGGTGCAGGCTCACTAGCAGTAGCAGCCACTATAGTTGTATACTCCATTGCTCCTGCTTCTTCTAATTTTCTTTGAATTGAAGCTACTGTAGATCTTTTTTGACCTATAGCAACATATATACAATATAGCCCTGTATTTTTTTGATTGATAATTGTATCTATGGCTATAGCTGTTTTACCAGTTTGTCTATCTCCTATTATTAATTCTCTTTGTCCTCTTCCTATAGGTATCATTCCATCTATTGCCTTAATACCTGTTTGTAGAGGTTCAGTAACTGGTTTTCTATCTATTATTCCTGATGCTACTCTTTCAACTTTCATGTATTTAGAGGGGATTATAACGCCCTTACCATCTATAGGTTCACCTAATGAGTTAACTACTCTTCCAAGCAGTGCTTCTCCAGCAGGAACTTCAGTAATTTTACCTGTACCCTTAACTACATCTCCTTCTTTAATTCCTCTAGTATCTCCCAGTATAACAGCACCAACTGAATTTTCCTCTAGATTTAAAACCATACCTGTTGCTCCATTAGGAAATTCTAAAAGTTCTCCTGCCATAGCATTATCTAAACCATAAATTCTTGCTATACCATCTCCTACTTCCACTACTGAACCAACACTAGAAACATCTATTCTTTTTTTATAGTTTTCTATTTCTTTTCTAATTATATTACTAATTTCTTCTGGTTTGATTTTCAAAAAAAAACACCTCCTCAATTTAACGTTTCAATTCTTTAATTTGAGTCTTAATCGAACCATCAATTACATCATCATTTATTTTAATTATTCCACCACCTATTAGGTTTTTATCAACTTTATAATGCACTACAACTTCTTTTTGTTTCATACTAACTAATTTTTTTCTTAGTTTTTCTTTTTGTTCAGTTGATAACTCTTTAGGAAAAATAGCTGTTACTATTAGCTTTTTATGAGCTTCATAATATATCTTACTATATTGTTCATTAATTTCTTTGATATGTAATAATCTATCTTTTTCAATTAAATAATCTAAAATATCTAAAGGTTCATTTTTAATATCTCTATATATCCTATTTATCAATTCTTTTTTCTCTTCTTTTCCAATAATAGGATAACTTAAAAATTTTTTGAAATCTTCATCATTTTCTATATGTTCTAAAATAACATTTAACATTTCAAATACTTCAAATACTTCGTCTTTTTCTTCGGCTACTTGATAAATAGCTTCTGCATATCTTCTAGCTATAGAAAGATTTTCCATATTATTCACCTACTTCATCAATAAATTTATCGATACTTTTATCAACTATTTCAGGATTTTTTTCTATGTTTTCTTTAATTATCTTTTCTGCAAGCTCTGTAGCCATTTGACTCATTTCTTTTTGTAACTGCTCTTTAATACTATTTCTTAACTTTAAAACTTCTGATTCTGCACGCATTATCATTCTATCACGTGTAAGAGTTGCATTATCTAAAATTTGTTCTTTTCTTTCATCAGCTTGTCTTTCTGCTTTAATAATAATATCATTTGCACGTCTTTTAGCTTCTTTTCTTAATTTTTCATAATTTTGTTTTTGTTCTTCTAATTTTTCTCTTTCCTCTTTAACTATTTCAAGCTCTTTTAATGCTATCTTTTTTCTTTCTTCTATAACTTTTCCAATTTTTTTATAGAAGTATTTATGAAATACATATACTAAAATAAAGAAATTTATTATCTGAACTATCATTAAAATATCAATGGTAATTAAATTATTATTTTGTTCCATGAGATTCCACCTTTATTATCCTTTTATTAAAGCTAAGATTAATGCTATAATTAATGCAAAAATCCCTGTTGATTCTGTGATAGCACAACCAATAAATAGTGTTGCCATGACATCATTTTTAGCTTCAGGTTGTCTTGCTACTGCCTCTACTGCTGCTGCAGTTGCTAATCCTTGTCCAAGTCCTGCTCCTATTCCCCCACATGCTGCTATACCAGCTCCTAATAATGCTGCTGCTTTAATTATTGATGCATCCATTTTTTTCCTCCTTCTATTCTTCTTCATCTTCTCCTATTAACATCTGTTTAATATACACTGATGATAATACTGTAAATACAAATGCCTGTAAAATTCCAATAAAGAAATCTAAATATATTTGTAATATATTAGGCCATCCTACTGCAAAACTAAAACTTCCCTTTAATATGTTATTTGTTAAACTTGGAAAAACATCCTTAACTGCCAATCCATAAACTAGCGACATAATTACAAGTCCTGCAAACATATTACCGAATAATCTCATGGATATATTTATTGGTTTTGCAAATTCTCCAATTATATTTATCGGGAGCATAAACACAAATGGTTGTGACAACTCTTTTATAAAGCCTAGTATACCCATTCTATAAATTGCTGCTCCTAAAAAAATAACAAAAACTACTAAGGCTAACCCTACCGTTGTATTCATATCTGCCGTTGCAGTTCTAAAGAAAGGTTTAATATATATTAAACCATGTTCTCTCTTCCATATAATAGCAAAAGGGAATAAGAACATAGATACATTTAGAAATGCTATCATTGAAAATAATGCCGAGAAAAATCCTGCAAATTTTTCCTTATACTTCCCTAATCCTTGTAAAAATGAATTGTTTATAAAGTTATAGTATTCCTCTAATATCAATTGAAAAAAATTAGGATTTTCTACACTAATATTTCTAGTTCCTCTAATTAATATGAAAATAATAATTATCATTATTACCCATGTATTCATTATAGTCTGATTAATATTTAATATATATCTACCTATAGGTATACTAAAAAATATTTCAGGTGCTTCAATAATATCATGAGGTTTTTCAAATGTTATAGGAAAAATAGTTGACACTATGGCTAAAAATAAGTTCACTCCTACAAGCATTAAAATCATTAATCCTATCCACTTTAGCATATTCTTCTTCTTTGACAAATGTACCATCTCCTTTCTTTATAATTTAAATTTTAAAAAACTAATACCTTGTATCATTAATCTAAATGAAATAAATCCAAATCCACATGTAAGTAGTGAATATATTGGATTTGTATCAAAAAATTTAATATTTACCCTATATACAAAATAAAGAGCCAACATATATATTCCATACCTTTTCATAGAATCTATAAACATTGTGCCCCTATTTCCTTTTAAATATACTATTTTATGTACTGTATAAAGTAACATTAAATTTGATACTATAGATATTAAAATTCCAAAAGATAAAGATAACATTAATATATTCATCTTCATAATTCCAATGAAAAAAATTAGAATTGAAATTATTAATAATAATTTTACTATTTTTTTTACCTCATCATTAATACTCCAAAACATAATCTTTCTCCTCTAGTTTTTCCATACATTCATGATACCACTTTGAAAAAGACAAGTCAATATTTTTTTAATACGAACAAGCTATTTAAATCATAGCTTAAATGTATTGAAATTAAAATAAAAGTATTATATTATATTTATATAAAAGGAAGTAATTAATATGATTAATATCCGCCCAGTATTTCACTTTACATTTAATGATGACATTGAAAAAAAACTTGATGAGGCAGATACTTTTGCAGAAAATTCTTCTACTCGTCTTTCTAAATCTGAGATTTTCAGTAAAGTAAGGAAAAAAATTAATGAATGGGAAAAAATAAAAGATAATATTTTTACTTTTTAGTCAATATGTTAATATTATTTGACAATTGACAATTTTTTTAAAATTTAATATAATAACTATAGTTCTTATGAAAGGAGATGTATATTTATAGTTTTTAAACTATATAATACAAAAATTTATGAAAAAAATAATTACATTATTACTTTTATTAGTAGCTACTCTTTCTTTTTCTGATAAAAAAGAGGCATTTGGAGTTTGGATAACAGAGGCTAGTTCAAGTGGAAATAGAATTATAGTTGAGATTTATGAAAAAGATAATAAATTCCATGGAAAAATATTAGAATTAACTGATAGATTTGATAGTGAAGGGAATTTAAAAAAAGATAGTAATAATCCTGACAAATCAAAACAAGATAGAACATTAGAAGGTATAGATTTTGTTAGCGGGTTTACATATAATGAATCTAATAATACTTATGAAAACGGAACTATTTATGATCCATCAAGTGGAAAAACTTATGATAGTTATATGCAATTACAAGAAGATGGAACTTTAAAAGTTAGAGGATATATTGGTATTTCATTAATAGGTAAAACACAAATTTGGAAAAGATACGAAAAAATGTAATAAAAAAGGGTATGATAATATTATCATACCCTTTATATATATTATTCAAAATGTGTTTCCTTTTTTAAAGTAGGGAACATAATTACATCTCTTATAGATGATGAATTTGTAAGTAACATCACAAGTCTATCTATACCTATTCCAAGTCCTCCAGCAGGTGGCATTCCATATTCTAAAGCTCTAATATAGTCTAAATCCATTTCAGATGCTTCATCATCTCCATTTTCTTTTGCTCTAACCTGTTCTTCAAATCTTTCTTTTTGATCTTTAGGATCATTTAACTCAGAATAAGCATTACCATATTCTCTTCCTGTAATAAATAGCTCAAATCTATCTACCCATTCACTTTCCCCTTTAGAATTTTTAGATAAAGGTGAGATTTCTTTTGGATAATCTGTAACAAATGTTGGATTAACAATAGTATGTTCTACCTTTTCTTCAAATAATAAGTTTAAAATACCAAATTTAGTATAACTCTTATCCTTATCTAAATGTATACCCAGTCCCTTAGCAAATTCTATTGCTGATTCATCAGTAGTATTTTCATCCATAACAAAACCTGTATGTTCTCTAACTATTTCTCTCATAGTTACTCTTCTCCAAGGTTTTGCAAGATTTATAGTTTTATCTTCATAAGGTATTTCGTAAGTTCCATATAGATGATAAGTAAGTGATGAAATTAAATCCTCAGTAATATTCATCATATCATTAAAATCAGCATAGGCTTGATAAAGTTCCATCATAGTAAATTCTGGATTATGTTTAATAGATACTCCTTCATTTCTAAAGTTTCTATTTATTTCAAAAACTTTTTCAAATCCTCCAACTAATAGTCTTTTTAAATAAAGCTCTGGTGCTATTCTTAAATACATATCCATATCTAAAGCGTTATGATGAGTAATAAATGGTCTTGCATTTGCACCACCTAAAGTAGGATGTAACATAGGAGTTTCAACTTCTAAAAATCCTTTTTTCTCTAAATATGTTCTGAAATATCTAATTATTTCAAATCTTTTTTTCATAGTATCCATAACTTCAGGATTCATAACTAAATCAATATATCTTTGTCTATAACGCATTTCAATGTTTTGAAGTCCAGAAAACTTATCAGGAAGGGGTCTAATATTTTTAGATAATATCTCTAAATGTGATGCTTTAATTGTTAACTCACCTGTTTGTGTACGAAATAATTTACCTACTACTCCAACAAAATCTCCTGTCGCAAGTCTTTTAAATGTTTCGTATTCTTCTTCCCCTATTTCGTCTTTTTTAGCATAAATTTGAATTTTCCCTGTAGGATCTTGAATATGTGCGAACCCATTTTTACCCATTCTTCTATATGACATTATTCTTCCAGCAGTTTTAAATTCTTTTTCTGAAGATTCATCAAAGTTTAAAATACTTCCTATTTCATCTTTTTTATCAAAATATCTTCCATATGGTTCTAATCCTAAAGATTTCAATTCATCAATTTTTCTATATTTCTCTTTCATTACATAGGTTTCATTAACTGCATTTTCTTTATTTTCCATTTATTCCTCCTAAGTTAATTTTAACTTCAAAACTTGAAATTAAATTTTCTATATCCCTATCACTATATATATTATACACTAATTTAAACCAACTTTTTCCCTTTTCAATCTCCTTTGTTAATATATATACTTGCATCTCTAAACCATTCATTTTTATTAATGACATAGTTAATCTACCTTTTATATATCTATGTAAGTATTCTATTTCCCCAATTTTTTCTAGTAACATCTCATTTTCATGAAATTTCCATAAATATTTTTCATTATTATATATATAACTTAATTCACTATTATAATACTTAAATTCTATATTTTCAATTAAACTAACATCCCCTGTGAAATTATCTTTTATTTCAATTTTCATATTTATTCCTAATTTTCAAATTTTTCATCATCAAATAGGTCATCAAGGAAAGTGTCTATATCCTCATCATCTTCATCTGAATAATCATTTAATAACCCCATATCATCTTCTATATAATTATCCTCTAATCCATTATCATCATTAAAAGCTGGATCAAAATCATTATAATCATTTTCTTCATACCAATTAAATTCTTTTTCATTTATCTTGTATGATTCTTCTTGAAAACTATCTAATACATTTTCTTCTTCATCTTCATCTTCTACTAAAATCAAGTCATCATCATCATAAAAAAATACTTTTTTAATTCCATATTCATTTTCACATATCAAATATTCTATACCTGCATACGGAAATTCCCCAATACATGTAAAATACTCTAAACTCTCATTTACATCATATTCAAATTCATCACCTATTGTATACATCAAAAACTCCTCCTATTTATGATATTTAATATTATTTTCTATACATATACTTCTATAAATTTGTTCTATAAGAATAAGTCTCATTAATTGATGTGGGAACGTCATTTTAGAAAAACTTAATTTAAAATCTGCCAATTTTCTAACTTCATCATTATATCCATTAGAACCTCCTATAATGAAATTTATTTCACTATAGTTTAATTTTAAATTAGATATTTTATAAGCTAATTTTTCACTTGTAATATTTTCACCTTTAATATCTAATAATATATTGTATCCAGAATTTTTATTTATATTTTCTATTAATAATCTTGATTCTTTATTAATAGAAAAATTAATATTATTGTCTGCTTCTTCTTTTAATTCAATAATATTGATTTTAACATATTTAGATAACCTTTTTAAAAATTCTTCTATACCATCAATTATATATTTTTCCTTTATTTTTCCAACACAAATTAAATTAATTTTTAACACAAAAATCCACCTTACCAAGTTTATATATCATATATAGAAGGAAAAGTCAAGTTATTTCACACGTCCAAACATTTTGTCTAAATCGTATTTAGATATTTTAGATATAATAGGTCTTCCATGAGGACAAGTATACTTACCTACTTCATGTAATCTTCTTACCATATTTTGCATTTCTTTAATATTTAATTTTTGACCTGCTTTAATAGCTCCTCTACAAGACATAGATATTATTATTTTTTCTCTAATATCTCCTACCTTATTTTTATTCTTTAAATCAATTAATATATTTTCTAAAATATTAGTTACACTCTCTCTAAAATTAAAGTTAGGAACTGCCCTTAAAGCTATTTGATTATTTGAAATCTCATCAATTTCAAAACCAAGCCCTTCAAATATCTCCATATTACTAAATATTATATCCTTATCAACAGGAGTAATATCTATTAATTCAGGCAAAAGAAGTATTTGAGAACTAATTTGCTTTTTTTCAAAATTAGCCATTAATTCTTCATAAAGCAATCTTTCATGTATAATATGTTGATCATATATTTCCAAATTATTATCTCTGCTAACTAATATATATGTATCAAATATTTGACCTAATACTTCATAATATTTTACTTCTCCTTCTTTTTTTTCAAAAAATGGTTGTAAATACTCTGATTTTTTTTCTTCTTTTTCTAATATAATCTCTTCCTCTTCTTTCTCATAAAAAGGATTTTCATATATTAACTTAGATTCTTTTACCTCAAAATCCGTTTTTTCCTTAAACAATAAAGGCTCAGTAATAATTTCTTCTTCATCTTTTAATAATGTATTTAAAGGTTCATATTTTATTTTTACATCATCTTCAACTATTTCTTTGGTTTTAGGTATTAATGTAGGCTGCCAAGATCTTCTATCAAACTCATAAAAGAAATTTTCAATAGATCTTTTAATATCTCCATATACTATTTTTTCATCAGAGAATTTTATAATTTTCTTACTTGGATGTACATTTACATCTATTTCTTGTGGATTTACATCATACATTAGTATAACAAAAGGATATCTCCCTCTCATTAATTTAGTATAATAAGCATCTATAACTGCCCTATCAATCAAATTAGATTTAACATACCTACCGTTAACATAAGTGTATATATATTCTTTTGATGACCTTAAAATTTCAACATTACCTAAATACCCATATTCAAATTTCTCTAAATTTTTAAGTACATTCTTACCAAAAAGCTCAAAAATAGTATTTTCCATACCATTACCTGTCGTTTTTAAAGTAGTTTTACCATCTATATATAGAGTTATTGAAACATGTGGGTTAGCTAAAGCCTCTTTAAGAACTATATCTTTAATCTTATTATATTCAGTTCCTTCTTTTCTTAAAAATTTCTTTCTTGCTGGTGTGTTATAAAACAGATCCCTTATTTCTATCTCAGTTCCTATACTTCTAGAAAAACTTTCATATTTTCTAACTACTCCAGCATAAGCATTAAGTATTGTTCCCATTTTATCTTCTGCTGTTTTACT
Organism: Streptobacillus notomytis; assembly: GCF_001902585.1. NCBI lineage: Bacteria > Fusobacteriati > Fusobacteriota > Fusobacteriia > Fusobacteriales > Leptotrichiaceae > Streptobacillus > Streptobacillus notomytis. Next base: position 67,921 of record NZ_LKKV01000024.1, read on the forward strand.
ACTAATAGAAAGCTTTGAAACAGCTGCAATTGAAGCCAATGCCTCTCCTCTAAATCCATATGTACGTAAATTAAATATATCTTCTTTAGTAGATATCTTAGATGTAGCATGTCTTTCTATACTTAAAAGTACATCTTCTCTACTCATACCTTTTCCATTATCTGATATTTTTACATATATTCCTCCATTTAATACCTCTATTTGTATAGATGTTGATCCTGCATCTAAAGCATTTTCAAGAAGTTCTTTTATCATACTTGCTGGATTTTCTACAACTTCACCAGCTGCAATAATATTTGAAATACTATCATCTAATATTTTTATAAGAGCCATATTTATCACTTCTTTCACTAGTTAATATTTTAATAAAATGATATCATAAATACTTGAAATAAGCAAAGATAATAATTGAAAAAATAGTAAAATACTGCTATAATTAATTTGCGAAAATATTCGGAATAGTGATAACAGATTTTTGGGCTTTACTCTTTGGAAAAGGGGCTGTCACTGTTAATGTATGCTTAAGGAAATCACGAAATGACATAGAGCTTTTACGGATCTTATAATATCTAATATATGGCTACCACGTTTTATTTATAAGGCGACCAATTCTCATCACTCCGGTATTTTGGCTTATATAAAAAAGTCTGAAATTTTTAATATATTAAAGTTTCAGACTTTTTTGATTATAATAAATTACTTATTTTTTCTAAATAAGTATATTATAATATTTAACAATGCACTTGTAACTACTATAGGCATGTAGTTAAAATACATTGCATAAGTTCTAGAATGATAAGGAATTACAAATAACATAATAACTCCAACCATATTAATTATTAATGGTGGTAAATATAACTTATTTGTGACCTTATTTAAAAAGAATGTAAATAATAGTGATCCTAATATATATAACTTACTATAATAAAACCATAATAAAACTATCACAACTCATACACCCTTATTTCGCATCTTCAATTGTCTTAGTTGCATCTATAACAAACTTATCTAGTCCATCTTTAGGACTAATTTGTCCATTTAATACAGCTTGCACCATATTTGACCATAATGGTCTCATTTGAGCAAATCCATCTATAGTGTTGTAATATGGTCCATAATTTCCATTTATAGATTCTATAAATCTAGTTTCCTCATCATCACCATAAAGTCCTGTTTTCCCAACTGGTGAGAAGTTTCTAGTTGCCTTAAGAGCTCTTTGACCCCATACTTCATCATTAATTACAAAATCTATAAATTTTTTAGAAGCTTCAATTTTAGCTTTATCCCCATTATTAAATACAGCTCCTCCTGCAAGCAACATCTCATATTTAGCCTGTCCACTACTATTTGGCATAGCTACATATACAGGATCTAACTTACCTTTTTCTATAGCTATTTGATTTCCTCTTATAGCATTTAATCCAGGTGAGTAAATCATAGTACCTGCTGAAAGTCCACTTCTAAATGCTTCTAAAGCATCTTTTGCCTCTGATGAAACACCATCTCCTAATAATCCCTCATCATGTGCTTTCTTAGCCCATTCTAAAGCCTTAATCCCCTTTTCATTATTAACTATATACTTAGTCACGTCTTTATTTGTAAGCCAAGTATCAAATAGGTTAAGAACAAAAGATCTTGGTCCATGACTTCCATCTGTTGATTTATTGAAAAATATTATTGGATCTATACTTGAATCTCTTTCTTTAATAGCTGTTAATAAGGCTTCAAATTCTTCTACCGTCCAATTTCTTCCAGGTCTATTTAATGGCAACATATCAGTAACACCTAATCTATCTGTAATAACTCTATTAAATGCCATAACAAATGGTGCAGTACCTAATGGGTATAGATAAAGTTTTCCATCATGGCTTGCAGCTGAAACTATTGTGTCAGAATAAACAGAAGTGTCAATATCAAAAGGAACTAAATATCCTTTTTTAGCCCAATCTATTACCCTTCCTGGAGCATCAATAATAACATCAGGATTTGATTTAGAAATAATAGCAGTCTCAAGCTTTGCAGGTCCATCTGTAAAATCTATTTTTTGATATTCAACCTTAATATTGGGATTTGCTTTCTCAAATGCTTTTATTAAAGCCATATCAAATTCTTCAGATGTTTTTAATTCAGCATCTGCATTGAAATTAGGAAAGGACCAATATTTAATTGTAACTATTCCATCTATTTTATTATTCTTGCCACAAGAAAATATGCTAATAGATAATAAAACTGTAATTATTAACATTTTAATTTTTTTATACATGATTTCCTCCTAAAATATTTATCCTTTAACAGCTCCCATAGTAACTCCTTGTGTGAAATAGCTTTGGAACATTAAAAATACTATTATCATAGGCATAGATGCAAGGGCTGCCCCTGCCATTAATAATCCATAATTTAATGAAAACTCTGCAAGTTGTGCCATTGAAGCCACACCTAGTGGTAATGTTTTCATCAATTCACTATTAGTAAATATTAATTGAGAGAAATAATCATTCCAGCTTGCAATAAATGTAAATATTGCTAAAGCTCCTATTCCAGGTTTAACTATAGGTAATACTATAGATAAAAATGTTTTAAATTCTCCACAACCATCAATTTTTGCTGATTCAAGCAATTCATTAGGAACTGAATGTGAGAATTGTTTCATTAAGAATACTCCAAAAGGCCATCCTACTGCTGGTAAGATTAATGCTTGATATGTATCTATCCAACCTAATTCAGTTATAAACTTAAGTAATGGTATTAAAATTACTTGTTTAGGTAATGCCATTGCAGCAACAAACACTATAAATAATACATTTACTCCTGGAAAACTTTTTTTAGCTAAAGCATATCCTGCAAGTGTTGCAGTTACACAAACTAATATTGTTGTCATACTAGAAATAAATACCGAATTAAAGAACCATCTTGCAGTATTATTTACTAATAATTGTCTATAGTTATCAAGAGTTGGCGAAATTGGTATCCATTGTGGTGGTATACTTATTGCAACATCTTGTATTTTAAATGAACCTGTTAATATCCAATAAAATGGAAATATAAAGAACAGAGCAAATATAATTAATACTATTATTGATATTACACCTAAAGGTGTTGTTTTTTTAACTTCCATACTTTCTCCTAACCTAATTAATCTACATCATGTGATAAGAATTTAAATTGTAATACTGAAATTATACCAATTATAATCGCAAGTAATACTCCCATTGCTGATGAAACACCAAATCTAGTTTCTACTATTGCTTTTTGGTAAACTAAATACATTATTGTTGATGTTGAATAATTTGGTCCACCTGCTGTTAATAATTGTATTAAAGCAAATATTTGAAAACTATTAATAGTTGTAACAACCACTATATATAATGTTGTTGGTTTAATAGTTGGCCATATAATCTTTCTAAAACACTGAGAATCTGTAGCACCATCAATTTTTGAAGCTTCTATTAAATCTTTAGGAACATTTCCTAAAGCTGCTACATATAAAATTATAGGTTGACCAACACTAGTAGTAATCAGTATCGCTATAATGGCATATATAGCCGTTCTAGGATTACCAAGCCAATCTATTTGGTTACTTGTAATATGTGTACTATTTAAAATATAATTTAATATTCCATATTTTGGATGATAAATCCAATTCCATACAACAGTAACTGAAACTACTGATGATATAGCCGGTATATAAAATATACCTCTAAAAATCGATCTTACTAATGCACTTCTTTCATAAATATTAATAGCAACAAATATAGAAAATGCAACTACTATAGGAACTGCTATCATAGTAATTATTACAGTATTTGTTGCAGACTTTATAAACACATCATCACTAAATAAATCTATATAATGTTTTAATCCAACAAATGTTGTATTACGTCCTCTAAATCTAAATAACGATAAATAAATCCCTTTAGCCATTGGATATAAAACAAATGTTGAAAAGAATATCATTATTGGTAAAATAAATAAATATGCACTATAATCTATTTTTTTAAAGTTTATTTTTTTAATAGAACTAAACATCTATTGCACCTCTCCTTATATAAAAGGGGTAGAAAGCTCTACCCCTTCTATTTTCTATTACTATTTTGCGTCTTCAATTGTTTTATTTGCATTTTCAACGAATTTATCTAATGCTTCTTTAGGACTAACTTGCCCATTTAATACTGATTGAATCATGTTAAACCATAATGGTCTCATTTGAGCATAACCATCTATAGTGTTGTAGTAAGGTCCAAAATTTCCACTTTGTGATTCTATGAATTTAGTTTCTACATCATCACCATAAAGCCCTTTTTTCCCAACTGGTGAGAAGTTTCTAGTTGCCTTAAGAGCTCTTTGTCCCCATACTGAATCATTAGCTATGAAATCAACAAATTTCTTAGCAGCTTCACTTCTTGCCATATCTTCATTATCAAATATTGCTGCCCCTGCTAATAAGAATTCAAATTTAGATTGTCCACTTTCATTAGGGAAGGCAACATATACTGGATCTAATTTACCTGCTTTTATAGCTTCAACATCTGCTTTCCCACCTTTTAATCCTGGTGAGTAAAGTATTGTTCCTGCTGCATTTCCACTTCTAAATGCTTCTAATGCATCTTTAGCTTCTGATGAAACTCCTTTTCCTAAAAGTCCTTTATCATAAGCTTGTTTAATCCATTCTAAACTCTTAACTCCATTTTCATCATTAATAGTATACTTAGTTATTTCTTTATTTGTAATCCATGAATCAAATAAGTTAGAAACAAATGCTCTAGGACCTTGATCCCCTGCTTGTGATTTAGTATATAATAATATTGGATCTATTTTTGATGCTTTTTCTTTAATAGCTGTTAATAATACTTCAAATTCAGCAACTGTCCAGTTTCTTCCAGGTCTATTTAATGGCAACATATCAGTAATACCTAATTTATCAGTAATAACTCTATTAAATGCCATAACAAATGGTGCTGTTCCTAATGGATATAGATATAATTTACCATCATAACTTGAAGCTGATAACATAGATTTAGAATAAACAGAAGTGTCAATATCAAAAGGAACTAAATATCCTTTTTTAGCCCAGTCTATTACTCTTCCTGGAGCATCAATAACAACATCTGGAGTCGATTTAGATTGTATAGCTGTTTCAAGTTTTGCTGGTCCATCTGTAAAGTCAATTTTTTGATATTCAACTTTAATACCTGGATTTGCTTCTTCAAACGCTTTTATTAAAGCCATGTCAAATTCTTCTGGTGTCTTAAATTCTTCATCAGCTGTAAAATTAGGGAAAGACCAATATTTAATAGTTACAGGTCCTTCAGATTTTGTTTCTGTTTTTTTACCACACGAAAATGCTGTAAATGCTAATGCAGCTATAGCTGCTAACATTTTGAATTTTTTATTCATAATTCCCTCCGATATATAATATTTATTTTAATTGCAATACTTATTAATTAATTTTTCTATCTTATCATTTAACTCTTTAGCAAGCTCTATATCCTTTTCTTCAACTACAGGTAACATTGGTCCTCTTGGAGCTCCTGTATGTATTCCTCTTAAATGTAAAATATATTTTGCTAAACCATATAATGATGGTCCTTTTAATAATCCTTTTATTACTTCATTTACTTCATTTTGTAATTCTCTTGCCATGTCAAATTCTCTATTTTCCATGTATTCATTTAATTTAACGAATAATTCAGGCATAACTCCATATGTTCCACCTATTCCACCATCTGCTCCTATCATACGTCCTGCAATAAATTGTTCATCTGGTCCATTAAATACTATAAATTCACCATTTTTTACTTTAGAACCTATATATTTAAATTGTTGTAATTCAAATGTAGATTCAGAAGAACATTTAATTCCTATAACCTTTTCCATAGCAGCCATTTCTTCTAATAAGGAAATAGGTAGGTTAAATCTAGTTGTTTGCGGTATATGATAAATAATAAATGGTAAATCTGTAGCATCTATCATAGCATTCCAATGTTCTTTTACTGCCTTAGGAGAAAATCCATAATATACACATGGAATTGATGATACTGCATCAACACCACATTTTTTAGCATGTTTAGCAAGTCTTACTGATTCAGGGGTAGAATTTGCACCCACATGAGCTATTATAACTAACTTATCTTTAGCTACTTCCATAACTGCTTCAAGCACAGCTTTTCTTTCTTCTTCACTTTGAAGTACTCCTTCTCCTGAAGATCCTCCTACATAAAGACCTTTTACTCCTTTTTCAATGTAATACTTTGTTAATTCTTTTGCTCTTTCTGTTGAAATGTTCCCACTATCATCATAAGTAGAATACATTGCAACAAATACTCCTTTAAATTTTTCTAAATTGTAACTCATTTCATTTCCTTTCTAACTATGTTATATATTCCATATATTCCTGCTGAATTTTTTAAATTTGCTAATTTAACATTACTCTTAAACTGTTTTCCTATTAATCTTTTATCCAAGAGTTCTAATATCTTATCCTCTAAGTATTTTCCTTGGGCAGTAATTCCACCACCTATTACAATGTTATCAGGATTAATCATATAAATAATATTTAACAATCCTGTAGTTAAATTATATACCATCTTATCTATAGCTTCATTACATAATGCATCACCTTTTTTAGCCTCTTCAAATACATATTTTCCATCAACTTTTTTACCCAATTTTTCACTAACATAATTAGTTAAATATGTTGCTGATGAAAAATCTTGAAAATGTCCATCATTTAATGGCATATATCCTATTTCTCCAGCAGTCATTGAAGCACCACTAAATATATTACCATCTAATAGAAGAGAACCACCTACTCCCGTTCCTATAGTTAGCATAAACATAGAACCCTCATAATTAGAAAAACAATATTCTCCAAATGCTGCTGAATTAACATCATTTTCTACAAAAGTTTTTAATCCATATTTTTCTTCTATTATTTTTCTAAACTTAGTTCCTGTATATTTAGGGATAGTAGGTCCAGCAAATATAACCTCACCAATTTTAGAATCTACTACTCCTGCTGTTGAAATACCCACAGCATCAACATCAGTATTTTCTCCTACTATTTTTAATACATCTTCTAAAATATGGTTATCATCTTTAGTAATTCTAGTTTCTATAGTTTTTACTTCAAAATTATTAATATCTTCTATTATTGAATATTTAATATTAGTTCCACCTATATCAAAACAAATTATTTTCATTTTAATCCCATACCTTCTATAAATCTATTTGCTATTTCTAAAGGTCTTGTAATAGCTCCTCCTACCACTACTGCATATGCTCCAAGATCTAACATTTTTTTAGCTGCACTAGGATCATGTATTCTTCCTTCTGCAATAACAGGTATTTTAAGTATAGTAGCTAATTTTTCTACTAACTCATAATTAGGTCCTTTATCCATAGTTTCTGTATAAGGTGTATATCCATTAAGTGTTGTTCCAACAATATCTACTCCAGCTTTTTCAGCATTTATTCCTTCTTCTAAATTTGAGATATCAGCCATTAGTAATATGTTTGGATATTTTTCTTTAATTTCTGCAATAAATTCATTAATAGTTTTTCCATCATATCTATCTCTTAAAGTGCAATCTAGTGCTATAATATCTGCACCTGCTTCAACTAAATCATCTATTTCAGACATACCAACAGTAATATATTGAGGAAATCCTTCATAATTTTTCTTAATTAATCCTATTACAGGAACATCAACTTCCTTTTTTATTTCTCTAACATCTAATGTTCCATTTGCTCTTATTCCCTTTGCACCTGCCATTATAGCTGCCCTTGCCATTAATGGCATAATTGTAGCATTTTCAATGTATAATGGCTCGCCACGAAGTGCTTGACAAGACACTATTAATTGTCCTTTTAATTGTTCTAATAATTTGTTACTCACTATTTCCTCCTATTTATTCTTATTGGCTATAGCTTCTGCCATACCTTGTCTTACTAATTTAGCTTTCTTACTATTTCTCAGAGCATATCCTGTAGCTAATACATCTATAATATATAACTGGGATATCTTAGATACTAACGCGCCTCCATTAAGTAAAGTTTCTTTACCAGAAGTTAATATAACAATATCTGACATTTTAGCAATGGGAGATAATATATAATTTGTAATAGCTATTATCTTACAACCATTTCCCTTAGCTATTGATAGTGGATAAATTAAATCTACTGTTTCTCCAGATAAACTTATTACTACTATTACATCTTTTTCTGTAGTTGTTGAAGCATACATAACTTGGAAATGTCCATCACTTACACTATGTCCAATTTTCCCAAATCTCATAAACCTATTTTGAAATTCTAAAGCAGCAACACCTGATGCTCCCATTCCAAATACATATAGTTTTTTAGAATTTTCTATTGCTTCTATAGCTTTTTCTACATCTTCCTTATTAATTAAAATCTTAGTATCTTTTATTGTTTCTAATATGTTGTATTCAATATTTTCAATATAGTGTTCTTTAGTTTGCTTCTCATCTTCCATTTTTGCTATTTCTCTTGCTACTTCAAGTTTAAAATCAATAAAACCTTTAAATCCAATTTTTTTTACGAACCTAACTATAGTTGCTTCTGATACATTTATTTTTTTAGTAATTTCATGAAGAGGCATAAAACAAATTGCATCTCTTTCTTTAATTACATAATCTGCCACCTTAATTTCTTGTTTACTAAAAGATGGGTAAAATGATTGTATCAATGTAATATATTTCATGTTAAATCTCCTATTAAAACTTGAGCTGTCCTATATCCAGGCTTTATTTCTCCATTAATTAAATAAACTTTTTTATCAATTTTTATCATACTAGAACCACAAGTAGCATTTAATATATCTCCATTAGATATGAATATAAATTTTTCTTCTAATGTGTTAAATAGATATATGTCCTTATTCCACTTAAATTCTTCTCTATTCTTAGAAAAATAAGCTTTCTTAAACTCTATATCTCCTAATCTTTGTACTGCTTCATCATAAATTTCTTTGTTGCAACCTCCCACAATTAAAAAATTATTATCATCTATCTTACAAGAGGCTGCAGCAGTCAAACAAATAGGAGGGAGAGTTATTTTCTTCCACTCATTCTTATCTATATCATATAAATATGAATCTAAATAACAAATATTTGAGGCACCACTAAATAAGTATAATTTACCATTAGATATGAAGTTTATAGATTGTTCTCTAACCTCACCTATAAATTTAGTAAGTTTACTTAATTTCAAGTTTTTTAAATCAAACTCATATATATATTCTTTCCCAAAATAAATCTTCTCGTTATATACTCCACCAAATCCACCAACAATTTCAAAACCTAAATCAAAAATTTCTGTTTCAATAACCTTATTTCCCTCTAGTGTGTATTCATATATTTTTGTATTTTCTGCACCTGATATTAAATATACCTTATTATCATAATTTACTACTATAGATTTATCAGGGCAAATCTTACCATTTTGTTTAGAAATCAAATTAAAATCTAAATCATATAAGTACATATCACTATATACTTTTCTACTTCCATATGGAGGTGTTCCATTTGGAAAATTAGAACCACCATATATTAATATATATTCACCTATTCTTGAACAGAACATAGATGTCAATCCTAATTCATGTCCTACATTTTTTAAAAACTTAAATTGCATTTTAATCACCTAGTATATTATACCTCAATTTTTCAAAAATGCAAAAAAAAATGAAAAAAAATTTCATTTATTTTTTTCATGTAATAATGTGCATTTGATTATTATAATAAATAAAAATACTCGCGCGAACACGAGCATTTTATTTTACTTTTATTTAGAATTTTTCATTTTTAAATATTCTTCTTTCCCGTAATAAGATTTCAAGTATATTTCTTTTAATTCTGAAATTAATGGATATCTTGGATTTGCAGGAGTACATTGATCATCAAATGCATCAACTGATAACTCATCTACAGCTTCTAAGAAATCTTTTTCAGATATTCCCCAATCTCTAATAGTTTTTGGTATTCCAATTTTTTCTTTTAATTCTTCTATACCTTCAATTAAAGCTTCAATTTTTTCTTCTTTAGTTTGACCAGCTTTAGATAATCCTAAGAAATCAGCAACCTTAGCATAACGATTTCCTGCATCTGGATATCTATATTGAGGGAATACTCCCATCTTAGTTGGTGCTTCTTCTGCATTAAACCTTATAACCTCTGATATTACTAAAGCATTTGCTATACCATGTGGTACGTGGAATTTACCTCCTAATTTATGTGCTAATGAATGGTTAATTCCTAAAAATGCATTTGCAAAAGCCATACCTGCTATACATGATGCATTAGCCATTTTTTCTTTAGCCTTAACTGCTTTTGAACCTAATATTACTGATTCAGGTAAATATTGCATAACTAATTTCATAGCTTCTAATGAATAAGGTTTTGTATATTCAGTTGCTAAAACTGAAACATATGATTCTATAGCATGTGTAAATACATCTATACCTGATGCTACAGTTAATCCTTTAGGCATAGTTAACATTAATTCAGGGTCGTTAATAGCAACATCTGGAGTTAACTCATAATCAGCTAATGGGTATTTTATTCCTGTTTCATCATCAGTAATTACTGAAAATGGTGTTACTTCTGAACCAGTTCCTGCAGAAGTTGCAACAGCTACAAATTTAGCTTTAATACCCATTTTAGGGAATGCAAATATTCTCTTACGTATATCCATAAATCTCATAGCTAAATCTTTAAATCTAATTTTAGGATATTCATATAGCACCCACATTATTTTTGCAGCATCCATTGCAGAACCTCCACCAAGTGCAATAATTACATCTGGTTGATATTCTCTCATAGCCTCTGCTCCTGCAATAGTAGAACTTAATGTAGGGTCTACTCCAACATTTGAAAATATTCTGTAATCTATTCCTATTTTTTCTAATACTTTAGTAATATGGTTAGTATATCCTAATTCTGCTAAAGTACTATCTGTTACTATAAAGGCTTTTTTATGATTATCATCTTTTAATTCTTCTATAGCTACAGGAAGTGATCCATATTTAAAGTAAATTTTTTCTGGAACTTTAAACCACAACATATTTTCCCTTCTTTCTGCTACTGTTTTAACGTTTAATAAATGCTTAACTCCTACATTTTCTGATACAGAGTTTCCTCCCCATGATCCACAACCTAGTGTTAATGATGGTTCTAATTTAAAGTTAAATACATCCCCTATTGCTCCAAGTGATGCTGGCATGTTTATAAGGGTTCTTCCTGTTTTCATTTCTCTACCAAATCTATTAATCTTTTCTATTTCAGCTTCATTTATATACATACAAGAAGTATGTCCAAGTCCACCAAGTTCAATTAATGCTTTAGCTATAATCATTTGTTCTTCAAATCCTTTAGCTTTATACATAGCTAGGATTGGAGATAATTTTTCATGAGCGAAAGCTTCTTTTTCAGAATAATCTTTAACTTCCCCTATTAATACTCTAATATTTTCAGGTACTTTTAATCCAGCCATAGTAGCTATAGTGTATGCACTTTGACCAACTATATCAGAATTTAAAGCTCCTTCTTTAAACATTACATCTCTAACTTTTTGAATTTCATCTTTTTTAAGAACGTATGCTCCTCTATTTATAAATTCTTTTTTAATTTCATCGTATCTTGATTCAGGTAATATAACAGATTGTTCTGATGCACAAATAACACCATTATCAAATGTCTTTGATAATAATATGTAATTTGCTGTCATCTTAACATCAGCTGTTTCATCTATAATTACTGGAGTATTTCCTGCTCCTACCCCTATAGCCGGTGTTCCAGAAGAATAAGCACTTTTAACCATTCCAGGTCCACCTGTAGCTAATATTAAATCAACACTTGCCATTAATTCTCTTGAAAGTTCCATACTTGGTTCATCTATCCAAGATATGATATTATCTGGTGCTCCATATTTTTTAGCAACCTCTAATGCAAGTTTTGCTGCATATATAGTTGAATTTTTAGCTCTTGGGTGTGGAGATATAATAATTGCATTTCTTGTTTTTAATGCAAGCAATATTTTAAATATTGCTGTAGATGTAGGATTTGTTGTAGGTATAACACCTGCAATAACACCAATAGGAGTAGCTATTTTCTTAATACCATAAGATTTATCTTCTTCTAAAATACCACAAGTTTTTTCATCTTTATACTTGTTATATATGTATTCTGATGCGAAGTGATTTTTAATAACCTTATCTTCTATTAGACCCATACCTGTTTCTTCAACAGCCATAGTTGCAAGAATAATTCTTTGATCATTAATAGTTTGAGCAACTTTTCTAAAAATTTTGTCTACTTGCTCTTGCGTAAATGAAGCATATTGTTCTTGGGCTTCTCTAACTTTTTTCATCATTTCTTTTAAACTTTTGATGTCTTTAACTACCATTTTTACCTCCAATAATTTTTAACTTTAACCTATCTAGTTAAATATTTATCATTATACCTCAAAAATCCCAAAAAATCAAGATATATTTTTCACTTTTTAAAAAATAGTCCAGTAAAAATCTGGACTATCTTCTATTTTTTAATATATGCTATAGCTTCAATTTCAACTAAACCACCCTTAGGTAATTTACCTACCTCAAAGGCAGATCTTGCAGGAAATGGTTCTTGAAAATATGTTTCATAAACTTCATTTACAGATGTAAAGTCGTTTATATCATCTAAAAGAACCATAGTTTTAACTACATCTTTTGTAGTTAATCCATTAATTTCTAAAATTGATTTTAAATTTTCTAATGATTGTTTTGCTTGTTCTGCTGCTGTTTTTCCTTCTATAACGTTAGTTTCAGGATTTATTCCTAATTGTCCTGAAATATATAGGAAATCTCCAGCTATATAATATGCAGAATATGGTCCTACTGCATTTGGTATTTTTTTCATAATTTCTCTCCTTTATTTTAAAAATAGCTTACTAAAGTAAGCTATTTATATATTATTATTCAGCTATATCA
>NZ_LKKV01000025.1:0-236 GCF_001902585.1 Streptobacillus notomytis
TAGTTTCTCTTTTATTAAAGAAATAGTTTAAAAAAGCAGAACGACCTAAAGTTAATATTATTAATAATGATAGAATAATAATAGAAATCTTTATAACTTTATTATATATACTCTTATTAAACATTTTACCTCCTAAATTGTACTAACTTACAGATATTATACAATTTTTTTAAGACTAAAACAAGCAAAAGAAAATCAGAAAAAGTAAAAAATGTCAAAAAAAGTATTGACATTTT
>NZ_LKKV01000026.1:0-231 GCF_001902585.1 Streptobacillus notomytis
ATTTAGATATTCTATAAACTATTAGATTCTTTCTTAATTCATGTAAATCAATAGCTTCTAAGTAATTACCAAAGATAGAAATTAATTTTAAAAATCTACTTATATTAGATAGTTGACTTAAATCGAAACCATCATCAAATTTATAAAAATCAATCAAATCTTGTAATAGAGAAAATTCCTTATCTAATTCATTTTTTTCTTTAAAAATTTCCAAATCTATAAATTTTTCTT
>NZ_LKKV01000027.1:0-269 GCF_001902585.1 Streptobacillus notomytis
CGCGGGTGGTGCTCAAGCATGGTCTGCGCAATGCGATGATCCCGGTGGTGACCATGATGGGGCTGCAGTTCGGCTTTCTGCTCGGCGGGTCGATCGTTGTGGAGAAGGTGTTTAACTGGCCGGGGCTTGGGCGCTTGCTGGTCGATTCGGTGGAGATGCGCGATTACCCGGTGATTCAGGCGGAAGTGCTGCTCTTTTCGCTGGAGTTTATTCTTATCAATTTAGTGGTGGATGTGCTGTACGCGGCCATAAACCCGGCTATCAGGTAT
>NZ_LKKV01000028.1:0-322 GCF_001902585.1 Streptobacillus notomytis
GCTGCTGCGCGCGGCTGAGCAGCGATGGTGCCCGAGTGGGAAGGCGAATGCTTGCCCCCGCACGCTGCGGCTGTGGCCCGATCCTGCGGGAGTGCGTGTGCTGCCATTCGACGTCTCAGCGATGCGGCGTTGCGTGTGTTGCATGCGGACGAACGGTGCCAGCAGCGGGTGGTGTCATGCCATTAACCAAGCCTTCCGTAATCCGCAAAGTTGCCACCCATGCATGCAGTCACGGGTGACGCCGTGAGTCCATGACACCGGCTGAGTGACGATCCCGCCATCAACCCGCATGTACGGAACACTGCCAGGCGCGAACGCACGA
>NZ_LKKV01000029.1:0-225 GCF_001902585.1 Streptobacillus notomytis
TGTAAGTCAACTTTGATCATGAGTAGTTAAAAATGTAGCATCTATATCTTCATTATTACTTTTTTCATATAAATTTTACACCCTTGTTAATTTTTAACTAAATTCTTTAGCTCCTTCTCTAATTTAGTCATTAATTATAACTATTTCTGAAAATTCAAAATGAAAATTAGAATCAAATACAGCAAAGTATTTAGAAATTATCTCAGGTTCAGTCCATACTTCTCC
>NZ_LKKV01000030.1:0-242 GCF_001902585.1 Streptobacillus notomytis
CGCCAGTAGGCAATGGGAAAATATGATTCAACGCGGTATCCAGATCGTTAATCCGACAGAATGAGAGAAACAGCACCAGCCGATTACCGCCAATGGTCATGATATCGCCGGTACGGTTAGGGCGACATAGCGTCAGGGCTTGCTCAACGCGGATACCCGGTACCGGACGTAGGGCAACCAGAACGCCTTTACCGTGGGCAGGTAATAGAGGGTTATTCATCATGTTGTTGACGGCATTACAG
>NZ_LKKV01000031.1:0-389 GCF_001902585.1 Streptobacillus notomytis
GGCCCAGCTCGGCGCTCCTGGAGGTTTCCGGCCCCAGCAGCGGATTGCCGTAGTCCGGGTAATACAACTCGTTGAACGTGGGCGCCTTGAACGCGGTGCCATAGCTGGCGGTCACACGCAGATGCGCGGCAATATCCCAGCCCCACAGCAGGCTGCCGGTGGTTTTGCCACCGAACTGGCGGTTGTCGTTGCGACGCAAGCTGGCCTGCAGCGACTGCGTGCCGAAGCTCTGCTGCCACTGCGCGAATGCGGCGCGGTCAATGCGGCTGTCGGCATCGTAGGTGTCGCTGCTGGCAATCGCATCGCGCTGCCAGTCAAACCCCACCGTCAGCAAGCCCGGGCCGGCATCCACATCGGCCTGCAACGAACCCTGCTTGCGCCGCGTGTCG
>NZ_LKKV01000032.1:0-259 GCF_001902585.1 Streptobacillus notomytis
GCGGTGAACAGCGCCGCCGAGCCCATGATCCAGGTGGGGTAGTACATCATCGCGCCGCCGCGAACGCAGACCGCAAGGATATTGAGGATGGTGAGCACGCCGACCACCCGCCACTGGTCATTGCGCCAGATATCGCGCAGGTCTTCACGCATCGAGGTACTGCTCGGCGGCGCTTCGACACGCTCTTTGGTGGTAAAGAAGCAGAAGGCCAGCATCAGGAAGGCAATCACCGACAGCACCGCGATGCCCCCCTGGAAGC
>NZ_LKKV01000033.1:0-221 GCF_001902585.1 Streptobacillus notomytis
GGCTTGCGACGCGCGCATGCGGGAACGGAGCTGCCTGCGGCGTCGGCGGAAGCGGGCCTCGCATCGGGTGCAGCGCTCGGGTGCAGGGCAGCTGCCGGCCCCGCGGGGGCCGAACGCGCCGTCCCCCCCGCCGCCCTGGATGGAGGGCGGGCACTGCTGCTGTAGAGCGCCCTCTTCGTCATCACCGCACTCCCGCGAAAGCACGAGCGGCCAGCCCGTGC
>NZ_LKKV01000034.1:0-105451 GCF_001902585.1 Streptobacillus notomytis
TTTTTCATAAAATGCTTCATGATTAACTGTAGACATAAGACCAATATATGCACCTTTACAAGCATTTTTAGATATATACTCTAGTGCAGAATTAAGTAATAATCTACCATATCCTTTATTCCTATGTTCAGGTAATATCATTAAATCTTTTATGAAAAAAACAATTTTATTATCACCTACTATTCTAATCATTCCAATAACTTCTTCTTCAATTAATAAGACAGCATCAAACAAATGATTTTTAATAGCTGTAATGACATCCTTCTTTTTATATTCTTTAAATCCACATTTTTCATGTAGATTCAAATAATCTTCTGCATTTAATGCATTAAATTTAATAATTTCTTTCATGATAAAGCGTTTTACCTCCAATCAAATTGAGTATACCACAATTTTTATCAAAGTCAAGTGTTTGACTTTTTATATTAAAAAGAATATAATTTAAAAGATTATAATTCGCATTTCGGAGGTTATATTTTGATAAAAATCAAACTAAAAGATATAGCAGAATTAGCTTCTGTTTCAGAAACAACAGTGTCACTTGTACTAAATAATAAAAAAACACGTATTTCAAAAAAAAAACAAGAACAAATTAAAAAAATTGCAAATGAATTAAATTATCAACCAAATATAATAGCACGTTCTTTAGCACAAAGAAAAACTTTTACGATAGGATTAATTATACCTGATATTAATAATCCTTTTTTTTCTTCTCTATCTAAATATATAGAAGAAATTCTATACAAAGAAAGTTATCTTTTACTTATTGCAAATAGCAATAACTCTACAGAACATGAGAAATTATTAATTCAATCATATATCAATCATCAAGTAGATGGTATTCTTTTATGTCCTTCTAATGAAATGCTAGATAATTATGATTATGAAAAATATTTAGAAAATTTACCTGTTCCCATTATAATAATCGATAGAATTATGAAAAATTCAAATATTACTCAAATTTCTTATGATAATAAAATAGGTGGATATTTAGCTACTGAATATTTAATAAAAAAAGGTTGTAAAAATATAGCTGGTGTTACTGGTACATTTACATCTCAAAGTTCTAAAGATAGATTAATTGGATATAAAAAAGCATTAGAGGAAAATAATTTGAATGATTCATTAATATTTAAAGGGGATTTTACTTTTGAATCAGGAATTAATTTAGCTCCTAGTATTTTAAAATCTTCACCTGATGGAATTTTTTTCTTTAATGATATGATGGCATATGGTTTTTTTTATTATTTAAAAAAATACAATATACCTGAAAATAAATTTTTAATATGTGGATATGATAACTTAAAACTTTCAGAGATATTTCATTTGACATCAATTGAACAAAATACAGAGACTTTATCAAAAAAATGTTGCAAATCAATTTTAAATATAATTAACAAAAAGAAAATTAAGAAAAAAGAAATTATAAAACCAAAACTTATATTAAGAAATAAATAAAAGAAGATAAAATATATTTTATCTTCTTTATTAATTTTAAATATTTTTTTCAAGCTCTAATAATTTAATTTTTCTATCAATACCTCCAGCATACCCTGTCAATGAACCATCACTTCCAACAACCCTATGACATGGAATTAAAATTGAAATAGGATTATTAGCTACAGCTCCACCAACAGCTCTTGCAGAACAACGTTTTTTCTTGCTCATCATTTCTGATATTTCTTTATAACTAATTGTATGTCCATAAGGAACTAACAGTAAAACATCAATAACCTTTTTTCTAAAATCTGTAACTTCTGGACCTAAAATTGATAAATCCAATTGTGGATTTTTACCTAAAAAATAATCTTCTATCCATTTTTTAACATTTATTATCAAATTATTATCTCCTACCTCAACATCATCAAGATTATAATGTGATCCTAGATATTTTTGATCATCAAACCACACTCCCCTAACATATTCCTCGTCTGCTAAAACAATTAAATTCCCAATAGGTGTATCAACATAATTTTTTAATAACATTAATATCCTTTCTTTGTATTTTATGACTCCCAAAAGGAGTATATCTATAAACTGTGTTTTCATCAACTAATTTAATCAGATTAACTTCTAAATGATGCCTTATATCAAAAAAATATACTTGCATATAACACGTTCTTATTATTTTAATTATTCTAAGTACATATATTTTTATTATATCATTTTCAAATAATTTTTCCTATTCTAAAATTGATATGTTATTAATATAATATACAATTTAAGAGCTTCAGGTATTCTACTTTACTATGCAGAATATCCTGTTTTACAAGCTCCAAAATGTTATGAAAATCATTGATTCGCATTTTTACCTTCTTCTTTTTCAAATAAAAAAAGCGGTTAGATTTTACTCTAATCACCTTTTCCTCATTATATTTATTAAATTTTATTCGTTTGTTTCTTCCGCAATATCTATATATTCTTTTAATTTTCGTTGCAACAAACTCTTATCTATCAATTTCAATCTATATTCAGATACCATTGTAGGTGAAAGGAACGCAAATTCTACTACCTCATCATCCTTAGATGAACAAAGGATTACACCTACACTTGGATTTTCGGTTTGTTTCTTCACTTCTCTATCCAGTGCCTCCAAGTATAAGTTCATTTTACCAACATATTCTGGTTTAAACTCTTCAATTTTAAGTTCAAAAACAACCAAGAAAGATAATCCTCTATGATAGAATAACAAATCTATATAGTAATCATGATTTCCGACCTGTACCCTGTACTCATTACCTATAAATGAAAAATCTTTTCCAATTTCTAAGATAAAGTTCTTCAGATTCTCAAGAATTGATTTCTGAAATTCTCTTTCATTTCCAATCTTGTGAGCATCAAGAAATTCCAATACATATCTATCCATAAATAGATTATGTGTTTCTTGTTTTGCTCTTTGTATAGCAGGCAAATTATTACCATTTGAAAATATATAACGTTCATAATAGCCACTATCCATCTGTCTTTCCAATTCACGCTTTGAATATCTTTCTTTTACTGCCAATTCAATATAAAATCTTCTCTCTTCTTAACTTTTAGAAGCTGACATTATTTTCAAATGATTAGTACAGCTCAATTGTGTCACCAGTGGTGACACTTTTTCATCGCCACTATACAACTTGTAGAATTGCTTCATTCTGTAAAGTCACCTACGATTAAATCCCTTTAATTCAGGATAGTTAGTATAGAAAAATTCAGCTACATTGTCAACGAAACCAGAACCATAAGATGCCTCCTTAGTTTTTTCACTAATGTATTTTCCTACTTTTTGATACATCAAAGTCAACTCTTCATTAACTTTTCTGTATGCACGCTCTTTTATATTTTCTACAATCATAACAATCTCTTGAAATGGAATATTGTTTTTATCTGTATCTATATTTTGCAAAGAAGTATTTTCCTTATCCATAAGTTCCTCCTATCGATATCTGACATCTGTAATTTATTTCCTACCCTTTATATTATCCTCTATAAAAGTCTTTGAATTTACAATTTGTATTTTTCCTTCAGATACAACAAAAGTTACATAATATCCATTCTAAATTTCTAATATATCCCTTATTATTTTTTGAATAGTAACCTGTAATTTTGACATAATCTTTGCATTATCCATAAATATATCTTTAATGCTTAATTCCTTTAGCCCTACTTTCCTTACAAGAAATTATAGCATTTTTATAGAATTTTTTCCATGCTGAAATTAGCACTATCTTACTTGTTATAAGTTAAAACAATTTCTTTTATATCGTTTTCAATCGCTTCTAAAAATTCTTTTTAGTCTTGCTTTTTAAACTTGCACTTATAAAACCATAATTAATTTTAGAAACACCAACTAACCTCTATCTAATATAACATTTCTACCAGTATCTCAATATACATTTTCTGTTTCACTCAAAGGTTTTGCATATTTTCTTAATTGCTCTTCTATGAATATCATTTACTACTAATCCTCCTTTAATACCGTCATTTAACATCTATTCAAACTCAATCTCTTCATTCACTTTTTGGTGAATATCCACTCTATTAACAACATCAATTACATTTACTAGCCAACCATTTAATGTACAACTTCTGATAAATTCATCAATTCTATTAACTCCATTCATTTCTTTGAGTGTTACAACAACACCAAACCTAACTCCTACGCCATCTTGGGGATCTAATCGGTTATTTGTCTTTACTTCCATACCCCAGTTTTTATTTTTATAAGAGTCTTTTGGTATCATTCTTTTTGTAGCACTCTCTGCGATATACTTTATATTATCCCATTTTCTAAACTGCTTTCTGGCTTCACCTTCCAAAAGATAATTTCTTTCTCCATCTAATGTGTCTTCTGTATTCTGTTTATCACCCTTAATATCCTTGATTTTTTTATCATCGCCTATTCGACCAAAATGCAAATTCAATTCTGTATTTGTATAGTCAACACCTTGAGATCTATCACACAATGGAAAATAACACATCGTAGCCTTTGCAATATATGGATACTTATTATCCTTTATAGGAACTGGAAAATCATAGTTATAAGTATTCCATTTTTCACTAATATCTGATACCACAAATTTTATTTCATCATCTTTTGTTTGAATAATATCATTTATATGAATTGGTACAACTCCATGCCCATATAAAGCAACTTCCTCAGGAGTTGGTTTTTCATCCCAACCTCTTGCAGCATCAATAATCATGGCTTTTGCAACTTCTCTATTAAGTCCTAACACATCAATTAAATAAGATAATTTTCTCGCAATCCAAGGTGCAGCATAAGAAGTACCAGCAACACTCGCAATCCCTAAAGGTTCACAAACCTTAATATACTTTTCTTCACTGCCACCATAATAGCTCACATCAGGCTTTGCAAAGAAAGATAATACTAATCCTTTACGAGCATATTTAGTAGACAGACCATTCTTACTAACTGAATTTACAACTATACTATTAACAGAATCTGCTGGAGAGCCTATTTTTACTATATCTGAACTTGGTTTATTTGTTCCTGCCACAACAAATATTACATTATTTTCAAACTGAATTCTATCTAATGTCGCAGCTTCGACAGAAATAAAGTTGTCATTAATTTCCTGATTACTACCAAGTGAAATATTCCAGACTTTTATATCCGAATTATTTACTACAATACTCTTTATTTTATTTATTATTGAAAATGAAGAAAATTCAGTACCTACCGCTACTCCAAAATGCCTAACCTTAAACCTTCCACAGCCATCATCCAGCCAAGGATTTAATCTTGCTCCATCAACAATAATGGAAGATACTGCTGTCCCATGATTATAATCTTTTGGATTTTTGGGTATATCTTCTGAGACCATATCATGATATTCAACCCAATCACTAAAATAAATACTTTTATCAAATAAGGTATCTATCACCCCAATTGTTGGTTCAATAGTTGGGGATGGTATAGTTACAATTTTTGTTTGATACTCATTGATAAAATCATCAGGTGATAAACTTGACAAATCAACAGTTGACATTGAAACAAGATAAGGTGCTTTTACGAAAAGTAGTTCTACCTGATTTTCGTCTAAGAAAACAGTTTGATTATCTAAAATTCTGCTACTTAAAATATCTATCCCTAATCTTTCAAATAATAATTTTATATCTTTTCTTACATCATACAAAGTTATAATACTCTGTTTTACATCTATCTTAGGTGACTCTACCCCAAAAGAATCGATATACGATACATCTGCAATCACCTGTTTAAATGTAGACATACTCAAAGAAAGGTTTTTAAAAACTTCTGAATTAACAATACTTTTGTCTTCAAATTTACTCTTACTGATATTTCCTTCAAATTTTTGAAATAATATATTTGAAGTATTTACAATTAACTCTATGCTTTTAATTAAATCATCTTCATCAAGAAAATATGTTATTATATGCTTGCTCTTATCTAAATTAAATTTTGCACCAACAATTGCATCATTAGAATCCGTCCCTTTAAAAAGTCCTGCAATTCGATTACTTTTCGCAACAATTTTATTATAATAAACGCTAATTAAAATTCCTTTAAATGGCTTTGTTTCTTTATCCCAAAATTCTTTAATTTGGCTTAACTGAGATTTTAACCTTGACAAATGCTGTGTGCTAACATCATTTTTCCCATTCATGGCTATACCACCGCCATTAACATTTCTACGTGCTTGTACAAAACGTTTCCCTTTTAATTCCAAAACATTATTCACTATCTACTTCCTCCTTTTTCAGCTTTCTTGATACAGCACTTTTAGACTCCCCTTTTAATTTTTCTATTTCTCTTACAGTAAAACCTTCTTCATAAAGTTGGCTTATGTCCTTTTGATCCAAGTTTCCTATAAAACTATTATACAATCTTTTCAAATAATTATACTCAGAACCAACATCACTAAATGCAAGTGATGTTTTTATAATGTTTTTTAATTCTCCAGGATAAGGTATTTTCTTTGCTATCTTCAATATTTTTTTAAATAATCTTGTATCTTTAGATATTCCTTTAAAATTCTTGATAAATGAAGAAAAATAATATTCAGCAACTTCTATTAAATCCTCATCACTATACCTATTGAAATTAATAACAGCATCAAATCTCCTAATTAATGCTTTATCAAAATTTGAATATAGATTAGTTGTTGCAATAAGTACAATCTCTTTATTAAGATCTGTCAATCTATCTAATTCTCCTAAAATTGTGGATGTTACTCTTCCCATCTCTCTAATATCATTAGAATTAATTCTATCCAAAGCAATAACATCAATTTCATCAAATAAAACCACAACCTTATTTGCATTTGGAAGCATATTTATTTCTCTAAATACTTTTATTATGTTTTTATTAGTCTGTCCCAACTTGCTATCTATCAAGTTTTCAAAATCCACCCTAAAAAGAGATCTATCCAATAATCTTGCAACATTTTTAGCTGCTTCTGTTTTTCCACTTCCTGGTAATCCTTCAAATAAAAATTTATTAATACCCACATTATGGTTTACAGCATTAATAATACCTTTTATATCTTCTGTTATTTCAAGTGGTAAATTTAAAGCCTCTAAATTTCTTATTTCTACTTGTTTTAAAAACTCACTTTCAAAATCACTACTTTGTGGTGAATATAAATTTGATTCAGATATTAACCCCATAATATATTCAGATAACTGATAATCTCCTATGCTATCAAAATATCTTGCTATTACTATCGCCTCATTCCTAAAGGAATTTTCATTTCTTTCCACATGGTATTTTATTAAATTTAAAACATTTTGTTTTTTCATATTTCCATACCTCCTATTTGCTTTATTATTATACCACAAATCGGGACAAATTTCTATATTTATGGGACAAATGTTTAAATTTCTATATCAAAGGTTATATTATCGTTCCTTCATGAATTAAAAAATAGTCGGTACAGTCCAAAGACCACACCGACCATCATCTTATCTTTCTGTTTCTTTTGGCTTTTCTTTGCTCTGTTTAGGCTTTTGCTTATCTTCCATCTGATATTTTTTGATAGATCCAAGTACAGATTCTTTTTTTTCATCCTGTCCTTTCATTTGTTCCTTTACCTTTAAGAGCTTTGAATAAAGTATCCTATTGCTATGATCCTTGCCATTATATTTGTCCAAAGAGCTTAACAAAATCTCCCTGCTTGAAGACCTTTGGAATATTGCATTTTTCTCCATAAGCGAAACAGTTATGATACCATCAGATGTCCTGTCAATTTCTTCTCTTTATATAAATCCACTAACATCTCGAAGTTGCTTTGCTCCTCGCTCTCTGAAAGATAAGTGAGTCTCATCACTGCATAAGTCGGATTCGGATATTCCATTATAAAGTCCGTCTGTTCTTCTTTTTGAATCTCCAATTCTTTGATTTTCTGAATAGTAGCATCAACAATCTTTCCACTACGGTTTCACCAAGAATCATAATGAAAATACTATCAAGCATTGCAAAATTTTCCTTTATCTAACTTAAATCTTGAAGCAACCACATAACTTACAAAGTCCCTCTTGATAAAGGATATTCTATCCTCATCAGCTATTCTAAGCTCATTCATCTGTCTGTCTATCTTTTCATCACCGTAAAGTCTGCTTAAAGAAAAGATATTTTCAAGGGTACTTTCACTTTCCTTATAGCCTTCACTTCCATGTTCAGCGTTTTTCTTGCAATTTCTTCATTGATCAAGTTCTCTCACCTCCATTCAGTAGTCTGTCTTTGTTACGATTCAGTTTATCCTTTTGAATAACCTTTCTAAAATCCCCACCAACAACCATTATAGGAATACACATCTCTATGATTCTTGAGTAGATTCTTTGATACTCCATGCTATCTTCGCAATTTTGAATTGTGTCATAGGAAATATTAGTAGTGAAGATAGTCGGTTTCTGTTTTAAGTACCTGTTATTCACAATGTTATATACCTGCTCTTTGGCATAGCTTGTATCTCTTTCTATTCCCAAGTCATCAAAAATCAGAACAGAAGTATTTACAAGAGATTCAATATATGCGTTTTTGTCAAAATCAAAGCTTCCCTTTTGCAGTTCACACAATATCTGTGCAAAATTTCTTATCTTAACACTTATTTGATACTGTTCAATAAGACTATTTGAAATATAGCAGGCAAGATAGGTCTTACCGCTTCCAATCGAGCCGTAAAATAGCAATCCGATATTTTCTTTTTTCATCTCCTCATAGTCTTTTACAAAGTTTTTAGCGATGATAAAGCTTTGATTTTCTTCTATCTGATAATTTTCAAAGGTATATGCCCACTGGATAATGGAGTTAAAACAGTTCTTTTTTAATCGTTCTATTTCCATCTGCTTTGCTCTTTCTTCTTCTTTTGCCACTCTATCTCTATCGCATTTACAAGCCATTTTGAAAATCATCGGCTTATTCAACATTGGGATCGGCTTTCCATCTTTTTGTTCGTGGCATACTTTACAATAGGCGTGTCCGTCTTTTATATACTCTTTTTCAGGATCATAAGCATACTCTACATCCTCTATCATTATTTTTTCTAATTCTTTTATCATAGGTGTTCTCCTTTATCATATTCTTCCCATTGTTTTCGCTTCTTTTCTTCCTCCTTGATCTTTATAGAACCAAGAAAGGATTGTTGCTTTATGGTCTTTATATGTCTTTCCGGTACTCTTGATATATGCGGATAAGCGTTCAATGTAATTTTCAAGCTGTGAGTTTAGTATGATTTGTAAATCGGATATATCTTCTGCCGTTAAAAATACGTTTTGAAATGTTCCAAGCCCGTTTTCGCTAAAACTATATTCTCTCTTACTATACTTGCTCTTATTATTATCTATATAGTTAGAGTCAACATTTTTAACTTCCTGAAGTTCATTTTCTTTACTTCTGAGGTTAAAATCTTTTACTTCAGAAGTTAAGTTTCTTGACTTCTGAAAGTCATTTTCTTTAACCTGAAATACGCTCATAAAATCTTTGACATAAATGATGTTCGGCTTACCAAGTCCAAGCCTTACTCTTTCAATCAGTCCGATTCCTTTTTTCATATCGAGTTCATCTAATGTTTTTATGGCTGTCGGCTTTGAGATATTTCTTCTTCTCATAATTTCTTTGACAGTAAAATAGATAAATACTCTGCCTTCTTTGTCTATCCAGTTATTCTTAAATGACATTCCTGTGCGTTTCAAAAGCATGGAGTATAGGATAATTACTTCTGCCGATAATCCCTTAAATTCTTCTCCATCTACCAATATTTCAGGCACTTTCAGAAAGTTAAATCGCTCTGCTTCTCTGTTATAGAAATAATCAAAGTCCATCGCTTCACCTTCCTCCTTAAAAATTTGCAAAGAAAAAGACGATAGTTTTTTCTCTATCGCCTTTGGTAACTATTTTTATGAAATTTTTTTAGATTGATTTTATCGCTTCATTGATTCCCAGAAGGAATGCTATAACGGTTGCTCCAATCATCGGTATTCCATAAGGACTTAACAAAAATCCTAATACCAATGCCTCAATACCAAGTGATATATCTTTTTGCATAAATGATCCTATTGCAGTAACTATACACATCAGCATTAAGAAATACAGAATAGTTGTTCCTATACCGAGCAGGAATGTCAGAAAGGCCATGAGGATACTAAGCAGCAAACTGATTGGAAACAAGATTATTTTTATTATCCATCTTATCATTTTTTATTCCTCACTTTCCAAATCATTTCTTGTCACACACCATATCAATGCAAACATTCACATCAATATAATTTTTCAGGACTTTTTTTCGTCCTCCATCGCCATCTTCATTAAAGATATAATGCTTGTAAAACTGCTTAAAATGCAGAATTTTCACGATTTCACTCTTTGTATCAACACTACAGTCTCCACATGTCGTATATACACTAATATATCAACATTTGTTTTTATATAAATTTATATCATGATACATCATCAATTTCATAGCTTTAATGGCTAGTCAAAACTGCAATCATACCTGATTACTCTTTTTTTTCGAATAATATTTTCTTCAACTCCTCTATAGACTTATCTAATTCTAAATATTTCATCAATTCCTCTGATGTGAGTTTATCCTTAATTTCAAATAAATTTTCCTTTGCATTAATTAATTGACTAATTTTCCATATTTCCTTCATCGGTCGTATATCAAATCTAAACGCATTTTTATACATGTATTCCCCGACACTTGTATAGAATTCAATACTACCTTCTTTATCTCTGCCTAAATGCGTATCATATTCTTTTAATGCAGGATCTACAAATCCAACCTCTCCATCATTGGATTTATCTTTATTTTCTGTTGGCCATTTGCCGAGTTTTTTTCTATTGCATGTGAAACAAGAATATACTAAATTTGAATAATCAAGTTTTCTACTTGAATCTATTCTTCCAGGAACGAAATGGTCTGGTTCAAAGCCTTTTGTTGTAACCTCTTCTGGTTTACCACAATAACCGCATATATGTTTAAAGTCTTCTCTCAATTGAGGAACATATTTTTTATAGTCATTTTCTTGCTTTACATCAATGCTTCTACTAATTTCATTTTTTCCATGTATTCGCATAACTTTTACCTGTTTTCAACTTCCTCTACCAAAATATTTACTCTTCCAAGTATTTCATCAATTTTCTGATTAACTTCGCTACTTAAAAGCTGAATTGGCAAGTCATCTACTTCACCATATGCACGTAATAATTTATACAGATCTATAAATTGTTCTTCTTCTATTGCTGATATAGATCCATTTTTCTTTGCCTTGAGCAGTTCCTTATAATCGATATGATATTTATGTAGCCTATTTTCAAAAACATCAACAGCCTGTTTGATTTTTCTTACAAATTCTTCTATATCATCTGCGGCTAAAACATTTCTATCTTCAATCAAATTTATAATTACTAAATTTTCACGTATTGATTCTTCAGGGTAATTAGTTAATATTAAGCATGGTAAATCAGGGACTTTAGCATTTATGTAAGCAATTAATTCAGTCCCCAAAAACTTAAATTTATTATTAAGTTTATAGTCTATAATAAAACACTTAATACCATTAGATAAAAGCCACTCTATCATTTCTGGCATTTCAGTAATGCCATCTGGATATAGTAATTCAATATCTTTTCTTGCTAAACGTACTCGATAATCCTCATATGAATCTCGATCATCATCAATAAATCCTATTCTATACATGTCAGTCCTCCACTTCTATTTCTTTATTAATTTTATAGTGGCATAGAATCCAGAAGTATGTTTCGTATTATCGGATAAATCTATACTTCCATTATAGTCAGCAACAGTTCTATTTATAATCCACATCCCCATACCAGTGCCAATAGTTTCTCCCATTTCATTTCTTCTATCACTTTCCATAGGTTCTAATATTTTCCTTGGATTATTTTTATAGGCAAGAGATAACCCTCGTCCAGAATCGCTGTATTTGATAATAATTTCTTTTTCTAAGTCAGATACTACAATTTTTATACTCTTATTATCTGAAAAACAGGATTCAAAAGAACTAACACTATTAGCAATCAGATTACTAAAGAGGCTTTCAATATCATAAGGAAAACATGTTAATTGTATTTCCGATCCTTGAAATTCTAAATCTATTGAAACGTTTTTAAGTGTTTCTTTCCATGACTTTACAGTCTGTGATATCAGAAGATTTAAATCTGTTTTTTTCATAGTTCTTTTATCACGTGTTACAGAACCTATTGTTACCTTGAACCATGAATTTAATGATTCTCTCATTACATTGGCTTCATTTACATATTTTAACCCAGCTTGCAAATTACTATCTAATTCCAAAGCTTCTTTAGCCATAACAATCTTTCTGCTTAGCTTATGAGTTATATCTTTAATTTCGTGGACATAAGTGTTAGTAACTATACCAGTTGTAGCTAATGTTCTTAGCAATCTATTCTCATCTTCTAAGTTTTTAATAACTGTATCTTTATGATCTAAAACAGTTTTAGCTTCTTCTGGATCTATAAAACTTTTAGCAGATCCTGATTTTTGATTGCGTTCACTGCTATCACCTAAAAATTTCTTATCTTCTCTAGCTGCTTTTGCTTCTTCTGCCTTCTTATTAATTTCAGCTTGTATCCTTGCAGCTTCCATTATTCTATCATAGCGAGCATCTAACTTACGAAAAACATATTGTCTATCTTTTTCAAATTCCTGAATCACATTAATTAAAAATTCTTTTAACAATACAAATTCCTTTGTTTCTACAATACCTTCTCTGTTAGATTGATCTGGTAATGTAATATTCATACGCGAAATAAAAATTGATCCAATTATTTGATCAGTATTAACCCTCCACGCACCTGTTTGATGAGAAGGCGCAGCAGGAGATTTGTTTTTTCTACCAGCCAACAGTAGCCAGTCATAATCAGATGTTTTTGGTTCTCCGTAAGGTCTCACTCTAAAACTATCTCTATATATTTTAATTCCCCCAAAAATATCCCTCTTATTATTACGATTATTTGACAATTTATAGAAATATTTTTCAGCATCTGTTTTTGAATAAGTCACTTTTTCAAAATACAAAACTCCGGAAAATTCACCTATTGTATTTTTTAACTGCTCCCCACGTTTTGGTAGCATATGTGCAAAGTCCGTTTCTATACAAATATATTTGCCTTTAAAATACTGCTCATCTTCTGAAGTAAATTCAGCTTGTGTAATTATTTCATCAAATCTATCACCAAAGTCAAATTCATTTCTATGTATCTCAATATAAGTTTTTCCATCTGTCAGAACATTAAATTTAATTTTATAATCATAAGAAAAAGCATTCGCAACATCTAATACCTCAGCATCTTCACTAGAGTTTTGTTCATCAAAAAAATATACTTGAAATTCACTTTTCATTTCATATGGTATTAATGTTATTAAATCGTCCTTGATTTTTTTTATAACATTATCATTCCATGAGTCTCTTAAAGAAGTTAACCTAAAAATAGTTCCCGTGCTTTTTAAGTTATTTAATATTATATTTTTTACTTCGTAATTAATAACTTCATTAAGAAACCCATCTATTGATACAGTTGGTTCATATAAATCTGCTGTTACATCTGTAATATTATCACTCTTTGAAAAATCTTCCCAATCAACCTTCCAAATTAACTTTCCTTCCGCAGAAGCAGTAAACATTTCACATGTATCAGATATCCTGTCTAAAGCAAACCTTCCAATTCCTTTTGCACCAGTTTGTACTCGACCTGATTTACTAATAAATTGTTTCTTTTTTGTCGATCTTCCAATAGTCATCCAATGTTTTATAATGACATCCTTTGTCATACCGCAGCCATTGTCTGCGATATATAGCGAATTAGTTGTTTTTTCATAATATAAGACACAAATCGTAGCATCTGCATCATATGTGTTTTTAACTAATTCAATTATGGCACCGTTTAATTTTGATACATTTTCTCGTCCTATTAAACGAGCTGTATAAGCATCTACATTGAATGATATCTTCGCCATGGTAATTTCCTTTCCTAATCCAAAGTATATTCAAAATTCATAACATCTCTTGCTGTAATCCTCATTGTTGTTCCACTAGCATTAATACCTATATCATAAACATAATTTAAAAATTCATCACTTTTCAAAATCTTTTCTGCAATTTCTAATGACAGATCTCCTTTTTGATATATACATATCCCTGAATAAGGTACTTGGTTTTTAGTAATGTGATGTATTTTAACTTCTTCTGTTATCAAAGTAGATAACAATAATTTTTCTTGATTAAGATGACTTAATGCTTGTGATCTTCCAAACTCGAACCATTTTGCATTTTTATCTTTATCACGCTTATTTAATCTTTTACTAAAGGATTTTAAATAGCTGCACACTCCTGGAAATTGTTGTATAAACTCTGATTCTTCAAAGCGCAATATACTATTATTTTCTCCATATGAGTATGGAAAAATCAAAAATTCTTTTCGGGCATACTGCAATGACCTTGGACTAACGGCTTCCCTTAATACTGATTTTTCAATTTTATACCCATTAACCAATATATGTTCATTATATTCTTCATAATTTTTTATTATAAACACTTCATTTAATAACGTAGCAATCGAACACATTGCATTAAAATCATCACCAAATTTTCTTTTTTTATTTTCTTTAACAACTTCTTTTTTTCTAAAAATCCACTTATTTGTTAAACTATTTTTATGCAATGTTATTTCTCGTTTTTTCACCTTATCTACATATTGAATATCGTTATTGTTCTGTGTGCCATTACAAATAATAATAGCAGAAGAAATTAATTTATTTTCAAAGAGTTTTTCTGTTGTATAATCAATTATTACTGACAAATGAGGTAACATAAAGATACGCAATCTATCTGCAAATCTATTCTTAAAAATGTTGTTAGGAATCAGATAAGCTAATTTACCATCATCGGCTAATACTTTTATAGACATTTCAATAAAAGCATAATAATAGTCTGGTTTCCCATCTGAACACACTATAAAATTCTTTTTAATGAAAGATCTTGTAGTTTTATTTAAATCTGAATATGTTATATACGGAGGATTTCCTATAATAAAATCGAATTTTTCGCTAATAGAACTTTTTAAGAAATCATTCTGTACGATATTCCATTTAACACAATCAATATTATATTTTTGCGCGATTTTATTTAAATTATCTATACAATTCACTTTGTGCTTCTCATCTATTTCATTTCCATATATATCATTTTCCAACCCATAGATTATCCGATCTTTAGAAAAATTTTGTTTTAAGCAGTCTACAATATATCTATCAACAATTTCAACAAGAAAAGCTCCATCACCACAAGAATTTTCTAGAACCTTTTTCCCATATAGCTTTTCTATATATCCAACTTGATTTAATATCTCAACGACAATATTGTGAGGAGTAAATACTTGACATTCAATATTAATACTTTCCATATATTCACTCTCCTTTACCATATAGTTTTTAACTTGAATTAGTACCTTTTCTACTAAATCATTTTAAAATGTCTTAACGCATCCATGATAGCTTCCTCTTTTTCCGGTGTGCATTGTGGAATAACTTGTTTCTCTTTTTTTGATTTATTATAATGCTCCCTTAATTCAATACCACATTTCTTTTTAATCTGAGCAATATAGAGTGTCGAAACCTTTAAATCAAATTTTTCTAATATATATTCCTTGATTTGTGCATAGGTTGCTTTACTTTCAGCACTTGTCAAATCAAGCTCGTCCAGCTTAATTTCAACATCTATATGCTTATCGACATCAAGTTTGGACAATAGTGCTACCGTCTCCACATGTGGTGTATAACCAAACATATCTACACACACTACTCTTTTTAATATATATGAATTATCTTCAAAAATCTTTAAATCTTCAGCAAGAGTTTTGGGATTACATGAAACATAAATAATATGCTTAACTTCATATTCTAATAATTTAACTATAGTTTTTTCTCCAACACCACTTCTTGGAGGATCTAGTATTAATATATCTGGTTTAATATTTTCTTTATCAAATTCCCTTAATTTTTCAAATACATCTCCATCTATAAATTTTGCATTTGTTATTCCATTTTTTAAAGCATTCTCATTTGCTTTAATAACAGCTTCTTCTATTAATTCTATTCCGTAAACTTCCTTTGAATATTTAGATACAATTTGACCTATGGTACCTGTACCGCTAAATAAATCAAATACTATTGGTTTTTCATTAAATTTATTGGTTATTAATAATAAATTATTTATTACTTCTTGATATAGTTTTTCAACTCCAAATGAGTTAGTTTGAAAGAATGAATAAGGGCTAATCTTAAAATTTAAGTCAAATAATTTTTCAGTAATATCTCTTTTACCGTATAATATTATCTCTTTATCAGCTTTTACTGTATCAGATTTATTATCATTAATAGTATGAATAATTGATTTTAATTCCATACTAAGATCTAAATTAAGTAACTTTTCCTTATATTCACTAATAATATCATAGTTTTCTGCTTGAGATGTAGTAACTATATTCACTCCAAGCTCCCTTGTTTTTTCACCTTTTCTAATAACTAAATTACGTAAAAAACCTATATGTGTTAATCTATGATAAAAACTTATTTCTTTCTTAGAAAAAAAATCATTAGTAAATTTAGCTATTTTTCTAAAGTTTTCATCCATTAATTTACATTCATTTACATTAACTATATCATGAAATGAATTTTTTTTATGTAATCCTAAAATTATTGGACCATCTTTATACTCATTTCCAAAACTAAATTCCATTTTATTTCTATATTCTTTATCTTTATCCATAGTAACTATAGGAAGTTTTTCATAATCTTTAGTTTTTACAACATTATCAATTAATTTATACACTAAATTAGCTTTAAGCTCTGCTTGCTTTTCATAGCTAAGGTATTGAAATGAGCAACCACCACAACTATTAAATTTTTCACAAAAAGGTTTTGCAACATTTTCAGAACTTTCAAATATTACTATATCCCTTAATTCTATCTTATTATTTTTTATTTTTCCTATTCTAGCTTGAATTTTTTGACCTGGTACTACATTAGTATTGGCAAAACATTTTCTATCATCATTTTCTAGATATCCATATGGTTTTGCTGGAAAATCTATACCAACAATGTCAAGATTTACTATATCACCTTTTTTCATTTACACTCATTCTCAACATATTTTTTTAATCTTTTAATTGCTTCATCTATTATCTCATCACTTTGAGTAACAGATAATCTAAAATATCCTTCAACATTAAAACATATACCAGGAACTACACCTAATTCTGTTTTTTCTAATAAATCTAATGCAAAATCTAAAGATTTTTTATTAGAAAACATTGTATAGTCAACAAAAAGATAAAATGCTCCTTTTGGTTCAATAACTTTAAACCCTATTTCTCTTAAACCATTCATCATACGCTTTAATTTAGATTTGTTAACTTTTACTACATCTTCTCTTGTAGGTATATGTTCACAAGCGTAAATAGCTCCTAATTGACCTACTGTATTTACACCTGTCATTGTATATTGTCCAACTTTATTCATATTATTTATAACTTCCTCTGAAGCTAAAGTATATGCAACTCTGTATCCTGTCATAGAATGAGATTTAGAAAATCCATTTATTACAACTATTTTATCTATTAAATCTGTATATCTTGCAAAAGAATTATACTTATCAAATGCAAGAACTGAATAAATTTCATCACTTAATAAATATATATCATACTTTCTTAACAATTCAGCAACTTTATCCATTTCTTCTAGAGACATAACTGTCCCTGTTGGATTATTAGGATAAGTAAGTATTATAACTTTAGTTTTTGGTGTTATATATTTTTCTAAAATATCAGCTGTTAATTCAAAATCAGTGTGTTTTAAATCAATATATACAGGTTTAGCATTCATAAGTAATATATTTGGCTCATATCCAGGATATGTAGGAGTTGGTAATATTACTTCATCACCAGGTTGTAATACAGTTCTTAAAAAAGAAGATATCCCTTCAGTAGATCCAGCATTAGCTAAAGCATTTTTCCAAGTATAATTTGAACCATAAAGTTTATTATAATATTTAGCAACAGCTTCTCTATATGCTATAGCTCCTCCAGTATTTGTATATCCTATTTTTTCGTTTAAAGTAACCTCTGACATATATTTTTTTAGCTCATGAGGCAAATCATTCCCAGGTTCACCTATAGTCATGTTAATTCCATTTTTAAATTCTGGCATTCTTGCTGAAATTTGTCTAATAATTGAAATTTGTAAATTTCTTACTACTTCATTAATATGCATTTATCCTCCTATTTATTTAAATGTCTTTTTAAGAATTTTCCTGTATAAGATTCTTTATGTTTCATAATTTTATCTGGTGCCCCCTCAACTACAATATATCCACCTTTATCTCCACCTTCAAGACCTATATCTATAATATGATCTGCACATTTTATAACATCTAGATTATGTTCAATAACAACAACACTATTTCCTTTTGAAACTAATCTATCTAAAACTATTAAAAGTTTTCTTACATCTTCAAAATGTAGCCCAGTTGTAGGTTCATCTAAGATATACATAGTTCCTTCTTTTGTAACCTTTGATAATTCAGAAGCAAGTTTTATTCTTTGAGCTTCACCACCAGAAAGAGTTGTTGCAGGTTGTCCTAATGTAATATAGTCCATTCCTACATCAATTAAAGTTTGAAGCTTTCTTTTTAATGATGGTATTGCTTCAAAAAATTCATATGCATCTATAACACTCATATCTAATACTTCTGAAATATTCTTACCTTTATATTTAACTTCTAAGGTTTCTTTATTATATCGCTTACCTTTACACATTTCACATTCTACATATACATCAGGTAAAAAATTCATTTCTATTTTATTAATTCCAGCTCCAGAACATGTTTCACATCTTCCACCCTTTACATTAAATGAAAATCTTCCTTTATCAAATCCTCTAACTTTTGAATCATTAGTTTCTGAAAATATAGCTCTAATATCATCAAATATCTTAGTATAAGTAGCAGTATTTGATCTAGGTGTTCTACCTATAGGACTTTGATCTATATTAATAACTTTTTTCACTTTATCTAATCCATCTACTTTTCCATGTTTTAATGGGAACATTGTTTTTTCATTTAAATAGTTATGTAATATAGGATAAAGAGTTTGATTAATTAAACTCGATTTACCGCTACCACTTACTCCTGTTACAACTGTAAATATCCCCAACGGAATTTTTAAATTCACACCTTTTAAATTATTACCATAGCAATCATTGATTTTTAAATATTCTTTTGATTTTCTAAGTTTTTTAGGTACTTCTATTTGAATTTCTTTATTTAAATATTTAGCTGTAAGCGACTTTCCTTCTTTAATAACATCATCAGGTTTTCCATAAGATATTACTTCTCCACCAAACTTACCTGCATTAGGTCCTATATCGATTAAATAATCTGATTCTATCATTGTATCTTCATCATGTTCCACTACTATTAATGTATTTCCAATATCTTTTAAATCTTTTAAAGTACTCAATAGCTTATCATTATCTCTTTGATGAAGTCCTATACTTGGTTCATCTAAAACATATATTACTCCTGTTAATCTTGACCCTATTTGAGTTGCAAGTCTTATACGTTGTGATTCACCACCAGAAAGTGTTTTAGTCATTCTATCTAATGAAAGATAATCTAGTCCAACATTAATTAAAAAAGATAATCTATTCTTTATCTCTTTTAATATTTCTTCAGCAATTTGTTTCTCTTTTTCAGTTAAATTTAAATTTTCAAAAAAATTTAAAGAATTAACTATACTCATATTTGTAACATCAATAATATTTTTATCATTAATAGTAATAGCAAGAACTATATCATTTAATCTTTTACCACTACATTTAGAGCAACTAGTTTCTATCATATATCTATTTTGAATTTCTTCTCTATTAGAATCACTCATTGACTCTTTATGTCTTCTTTTAACAAGATTTATAAGTCCCTCAAAAGTTTTCATTCCATCATAATCATAATCTTTAGTATGAATCGAAAATTGGTATTCTTTATCACTTCCATAAAATATTAGATCTTTTTCTTTTTGTGATAATTTTTTAAAAGGTTTATCTGCATCAATATTATGTCCTTCTAAAAATGATTTAAATAATTTCCAAGTCCAAGATGTAGGTGAACTACCTCCAACAACAGATAATGCACCTTCATTAATAGAGATATTTTCATTTAATAAAATGGCATCCATATTAACTTCTAAAGATGACCCTAGACCATTACATTCCTCACAAGCTCCATAAGGTGCATTAAATGAGAAAAGTCTTGGATTGATTTCTGGAAATGATATATCAGGATGATTACTACATACAAAATTTTCACTGTATTTATAGTCTAATCCATTTATATTTACAATTAAATTACCTTCAGATAATTTTGTTGCATTAACTATAGCCTCATTTATTCTTGAGATATTTTCTTCTTTAAATACTATTCTATCAGTAATTAATTCAATATTATGTCTTTTATTTTTATCTAATTCAATGCTATCATCAAGCTCAAGTATTGTTCCATCTACTCTTACTCTTAGATATCCTTGTCTTGATAAATTAATAAATAAATTTTTAAAACTTCCTTTTTTATCTATTATTATAGGAGATAAAAAGATTAATTTATCTTTATCTTTACACTTTAAATGTACTTCATTAGTAATTTCTTCTATACTTTGTTTTTTAACCAAAGATTTACAAACAGGGCAATGTGCACTACCAATATTACCCCATAAAAGTCTCATATAATCATATATTTCTGTCATTGTACCAACTGTTGATCTTGGATTTTTGGAAACAGATTTTTGTTCTATTGATATTGCTGGTGATAACCCTTCAATACTATCTACCTCTGGTTTTTTCATTTGACCTATAAATTGTCTTGCATATGCTGATAAACTTTCAACATACCTTCTTTGACCTTCAGAATATATTGTTTCAAACGCAAGAGATGATTTTCCACTACCACTTACTCCCGTAATTACAACAAATTGATTCTTAGGTATATCTATATCAATATTTTTAAGGTTGTGTTCCCTAGCACCTCTTATTTTAATATATTCCATTTTTGCTCCTTTATTCATTATTTATATTTAAATATAATATACTAAGTAATAATACTAAACCTGCTAATATTCTAATAGGATCTAAAATATTTCCTAAAATGAAAATATCTATAAAAACAGATGTTAAAGGAAATGCTAATTCAGAAACAGTAGAATATATTGCCTTTGTATTTTGCAATCCTTTGTAGTAAAAATTAGCAGCTATTACTCCCCAAATCGCAATAAATATAGCTAGTAATATTATTTGATTATTTGAAATTAAATATATTATATCAATCTTAGTTTGAGTTATATTTAACAATAATAGTAAAAAAGTTATTATTGTTGTAAACATAAATCTTATAAATGTAGATAAGTTAGCGTTATACTTCATAGCAACCTTTCTACTAAAAGTTGTTGATAAACCAAAAGAAATTGCAGCAATTAACGAATAAATCGCAGAGTATACAGATTTAATCTCTATATCGAATGGACTGTTTAGTCCAAAAGTTAAAAAATGTAATGAGATAATAGAAATTATAAATACTATCTTAAATTTATGTGTAATTTTTTCTTTTAATATAAAATAGGCTGATAATATTGCAAATACAGGTTGTGATTTTTGTATTAATATGACTAAGCTATATGGATTAAATTCACTTAATTGTAATGCTTTTACAATAGATAAAGTGCCTATAGTTCCTCCAAACAATGCTATTAATAAGAAATATAATTTATCAGATAAATTTACTTTCTTTATTTCCTTTATATATTCTCTCTTAGTAATTAACATAAATAAAAAGGGTAAAAGATGAGCTATGAATACTATTAAAACAACATTATATAAACCATATTTAAAATAACGTGGTGTTAATAATACTCCATCTATCCCCCACATTATCGCTCCTAAAATAATAAGAAGCCATGATAAATTCATTTTTTCACCTACTTTTTCTTTTTGTTTATATTAAATAATGCAAGTTTAATTAATTCTTGCATATTTAGTTCTCTAATCTTTTCATCTTCCATAATTTGACTTACATTAATTCTTTCATAACCTAAAGATTCTAATGCTAATCTTAAATTTTCTTTCTTATTATATAATTCTATCATATCTTTGCTAGAAGCATTGCTTGTTATTTTTAACCCTTCTAGCTTATCAGAAAGATCTACCATTATTTTTTCTGCTTTTTTCATTCCTATACCTGGAACTTTTGCAAGTTCTTTAAAATTTTTTGAAGAAGCTATAGCAGCTAATTCTTCAAACTCAAAATTAGATAATATTGCAATTGCTTTTTTAGCTCCTATACCATTTATTGCAATGCATTCAAGAAAAATACTTCTTTCAAGTTCACTTTTAAACCCAAAAAATGAAATATCATCTTCTTTAACTATAGTATGTATGTATAACTTATCTTTTTCTCCAATTGAATTAAGCTTATCATAAGTTTTTATAGATGTATATATCTTATAACCTACTCCATTAATATCTATAACAACATAATTAAGATTTTTTACGCTTAATATACCCTCAAAATACTCATACATTTTATTCTCCTCTTATTTCAAAAATATTATCGGTCTCAATCGAGAAAATATTCTTCAAATTATTCTTAAATTGCATCTTATTTCCTGAAACATAAAAAAATGTTTTAGAATCTTCTTCTTTATGTTTTATTAAATCTCTATCATTAATAATTTTTACAATCTCAATTGATGGATCAATTATATCAATATTAGAATAAAGTGATTTTATTGATTCTTTTAAAATAGAATAATGCGTACATCCAAGTATAAGGCTGTCAATTTCTTTACTCATATTATCAATATATTTATTTATTAACTCATCTATATCTTTCCCTTT
Organism: Streptobacillus notomytis; assembly: GCF_001902585.1. Taxonomy (NCBI): domain Bacteria; kingdom Fusobacteriati; phylum Fusobacteriota; class Fusobacteriia; order Fusobacteriales; family Leptotrichiaceae; genus Streptobacillus; species Streptobacillus notomytis. Next base: position 22,950 of record NZ_LKKV01000034.1, read on the forward strand.
AATATTTCCATTTTCTATTGCAGGTACTAATAAAGGGCAAGATTTATCTATCACCTTTATACTTGAATTAATATTATTTAAATTTTGTGTATATTTTTTAGAATTTACTGTTGCCGTAGTTGCAATCAAACCTATGTTTTTACTTTTATTATTTATCGCACCCTCTACTCCTGCCTCAATTACTCCAATAATATTAACATCATATTTTTCTTTTATTTCATCAAGTGCAAGTGATGTTGCAGTATTACAAGCAACAACAATCAACTCAACTTTTTTGGTTAATAAAAACTCAACTATTTCACTTGAGTATTTAATTATCTCATCTTTACTTTTTTCTCCATATGGCAATCTAGCTGTATCTCCAAAAAAATGAATATTAATATTAGGATATTGTTTTCTAATTTCATTTAATACAGTTACTCCTCCCATACCAGAGTCAAAAATTCCTATAGACATATTTGTCACCATTCTTTTCAATTTTTAGATAAAGTATCTATAAATAAAAACATTAATATTTTCAAATTTACATTAGAATTTATTGCTAACTTATATTCTAATAATTCTTCAAGATAATTTAAAGTTTTAAATTTAGAATATTTATTTATACAAGTATTCATAAATGTTTTTATTCTTTCTCTACTTTTTTTATTATCATTATTTACTAATAATACTGACAATAGATCATCTTTTAAAATTATTACATCAATTTCTTTCATAAATTTAATATTATTTATTAAATAATCTATTGCATATTGATATGATATAACTGTAAATACATTTATTTCATCAAAATAGTTTTTAATAGAGTTAACAGCCTCTTCTAAAGAATCTATTTTATATACTTCTAAATCAATTAAATCTTTTCTATCTAGATACATATTTAAATAATCAACATTATTTTCTAAAAAATTAAACATTTCTATATTTTTAGTTATATTCTCAGTATCTACACTTAAGTTTAAATTTAATATTATAGATCTTGATTTAATAGTCTCAAGTATCTCTAATCTTCTTGTAAGTAGTATAAAATATACATTTTGTGGCGGTTCTTCTATTACTTTTAAAAGTGCATTCAAAGGTTCCTTCTTTATAGTTTCAATTGAATCAATGATATATATTTTTTTATCAGAAATATATGGACTTTCAACTGAACCTATTATTATTTCCCTTACATCATCAATTTTCAATTCAAAGTAATAACTTACATCTGGATGAGATAATACATCCGTATTAAATTCATTAAGTAACATAGATGTAAATATTTTAGCTTTTTCTAATAAAGATATCCTATTATCTGCAAAAAACATGAAAGTTGCACTTTTTTTCAAATTTAATATTTCATTTTTAAATATTTCCATATTAATTTTCTCTCATTTGTAATGTTTTCAATAAATTCTTATTATCAAACGCCTTTCCTCCACCAAGAACAACTGAATCTAACGGATGATCTGATAAGTACACTTTTACCTTTACTTCCTGTTCTACCAATGTAGTGAAATTCTTAATCATAGAACCTCCACCCGTCATTACAATACCATTATCTAAGATATCAGCAGCTAATTCAGGTGGTGATTTTTCAAGTACTTCTTTAGCTGTATTAATTATTGAATGAAGCGATGATCTTATAGCTTCATAAACTTCATTAGAATTAATTTCTAAAGAAACTGGTGTTTGAACTTCTAATTGTCTCCCTTTAATAGTCATTACTTTAGGTTCTTCTTCATATGTTGCAGTAGCTAATTCTTTCTTAATCTTTTCTGCTGTTCTATCACCTATCAATAAATTATATTTATTTCTTACATATCTTACTATATCCTCATCAAATTTATTCCCAGCAATTCTTATAGATTTTGAAGCTATAACTTCATCTAATGAAAGTATAGCAACGTCAGTTGAACCTCCACCAATATCTATAACCATATTACCAGCTGGTTTAGATATATCAATTCCTGAACCAATAATTGCAGCTCTTCCTTCTTCTATTATATATATCTTTTTAGCTCCACTAACAGAATCAAATAATGCTTTTCTTTCTACAGGAGTAACTTCTAAAGGAACACAAATCATTACTTCTGGTTTAAATATTGAACTTCCATATATTTTATACATAAAATGCGAAAGCATTTCACGAGTTGCATCTAAATCAGCAATTACTCCATCTTTAAGAGGCTTAATAGCTTCAATACTATCAGGCGTTTTCCCTAACATTTCTCTTGCATCTTTACCAACAGCAATAACTTTTCCAGTTTTTTTATCTCTTGCTAAAACTGATGGTTCATTTAAAACTATTTTATCTTCCTGCTTATCATATATAAGTATATTAGCAGTACCTAAATCTATTGATATATTCTTATTTATTCTAAGAGATCTTATTATTCTTTTTATAAAATTTTTATTAAGCATTTATTTTACCTTCCTATCAACTGTTTTTATTCCAAACTTTAATAGTTCATCACGTATCATATCAGACAATGCATAATTTTTATTGATTCTAGCATCCTCTCTAATTCTATTTAATAATTCTATTAATTTTTCACTTAAAATGTCATTTTTATCTTTTTCCATCTTTATCCCCAAAACATTAATTATATATTTTTCTAAAACTTCAATTACTAGTACAATTTCTTTAAATACTGATGAATTTAAATGTCTATTAGTTTTTCTAATTAAATCATGTATACACGATATTGCCAAAGGCGTATTTAAATCATCATTTAAAGCTGAATTAAAATTAAGTTCAAACTCATTTATATCTTTTATGATCTCAATATTTGAATTATTATCAACTACTAATTGCTTATATCTATCAATATTATCTATTATTGAATTTAATGTTTTTTTAGATATTTCCAAATTCTCTATAGAGTAATTTATAGGTTTTCTATAATGGGTTGATAACATGAAAAATCTAACTACATCTCCAGAATAATTTTTTAAAACTTCTCTTAATGTAATAAAATTACCCAAGGACTTGCTCATTTTTTCTCCATTTATTTCTAAGAAACCATTATGGAGCCAATAATTTGCAAAGGAAGATTTTTCATTACAAAAACAAATGCTTTGAGCTCTTTCATTTTCATGATGAGGAAATAATAAGTCTATTCCTCCTGCATGTATATCAAAATTATCTCCTAAAAATTCTCTACTCATTACAGAACATTCAATATGCCAACCAGGTCTACCTTTAGAAAAAGGTGAATCCCAATAAGGTTCATTTTCTTTCATTTTTTTCCATAATACAAAATCTAGAGGATTTTCTTTTTTATCATCTTTACTAATTCTTACACCAACTGATAAATCTTCTAATCTTTGATTGGATAACTTACCGTATTCTGAATATTTATTAACTCTAAAAAAAACGTCTCCATCTGAAATATATGCATATCCCTTATCAATAAGCCCTTCTATCATTTGTATAATTTCAGGTATATATTCACTTACTTTTGGTCTTTTTACAATATCAAGTATATTTAATTTAGAAATATCTTCCATAAAAGCTGCTATATATTTTTTTGAAATTTCCTCAAATAAAATAGCTTCTTCTATACTTTTATTAATAATTTTATCATCTATATCTGTAAAATTTTGAACAAATGAAACTTCATAACCTTGATTTATAAAATGTCTTGCAAGAGTATCAAAAACTATAACAGGTCTTGAGTTACCAAAATGTATATAATTATACACAGTTGGTCCACATACATAAATTCCAACTTTGTTTTCATTAATAGGTATAAATTCTTCTAATCTATTATTTAAACTATTATATATTTTCATTTTTTCTCCTCTATTTCAATGTCACTATAGTAATACCTAGTCCACCTTCACTAGGGTGTCCATCTTTAAATTCTGAAACATAAACAGACTTTTTAAGATATTCATGTATTTTTTTTCTAAGAATCATAGTTCCTTTTCCATGTATAATTGCAACATTAGTGAACCCGTTTAAAATAGCTCTATTAAAATATATCTCTATTTCTTCTATTGCTTCTTCTGCAATTTTTCCTCTAACATCAATTTCACCTTTAACATGAGTAACCTTTGAATTAATCACATTAGTAAAACTATTATTCTTTTTCTTAGGTATTTTAGCAACATCTTCAAAGGCAACAGTTATTTTTAAAATTCCTGCTTGAACCTGTAAAGATTCTTTTTCTGGAATAATTCTAAGAACTTTTCCAACTTGATTTAATGTTTTCACCAAAACTTCTTCATTTATTTCAAATTTCAAATTAGATTTAATATGTTTCTTTTCAACAATATTTTCTTTTTTACTATCTTCTATATATTGTCTTATCATATTTATATTTTTTTGTAGTATTTTGGCTTCTTCTTTCTTAATATTATCTGAATTGATTTTATCAACTAAGGCTTTTGCTTTATTCTGCATATCTTTAATATAGTCGTCAGCTTTTTTATATGCATCTTTTAATATGTTGTTTTTTTCTTTTTCAAACTCAGCTAACTTATTTTCATAATCACTTTTAGCTTCTACAAGTTCTTGTTTAAGTTTTTCAATCTCAAAATTCATAATTTCAAGATTATCATTTTTTTCTTTTATTGAAGCTAACATTTTTTCAACTTCTCTATTATCTTCACTAATATATGATCTAGCATTCTCAATAATTTCTTCGTTTATTCCATATTTTGAGGCAATTATCAAAGCATTTGATTCTCCAGGTATACCAACTAATAATCTATATGTTGGAGATAAAGTTTCAGCATTAAATTCCATAGATGCTGATTTTATTCCCGAATGAGTGTATGCATGTGCCTTAACTTGACTATAATGTGTTGTTATAAGTGCTTTTATTTTTCTTTCAAGTATATGATCAATTATAGCCATTGCAAAGGCTGCTCCTTCACTAGGGTCTGTTCCTGATCCTAATTCATCTAATAATATTAAAGATTTCGAAGTTGCTTCATTTAATATTTCTGAAATTGATCTAACATGAGAAGAAAAAGATGACAAGTTCTGTTCTATACTTTGTTCATCTCCTATATCAGATAAAACATTATCAAACATACCTATTATAGATTTATCACTAGCTGGTATTGCTAAACCAGATAATGCCATTAAAGTGAATAATCCTGCAACTTTTAATGTTACTGTCTTACCTCCTGTATTTGGACCAGTAATTAACATAACCTTATCATTTTCATCTAAATCAAAAGTTAAAGGTACTACTTTATCTCTATCTATAAAAGGATGTCTTGCATCTTCTAAATGTATTTTTACATTATTAACTATTTTAGGAATATTTGATTTTGTTTCCAATACATACTCAACTTTAGCATTTAAAAAATCAAGTCTTTCTAACAATTCTTCAACAACTTTTAAATCTTCAAGTTTACCTCTAAGTATTTCTGTTAATCTTAAAAGTATTTTTCTTATTTCTTCTTTTTCTCTTGCTTCATATTCTCTTAATTTATTATTTAACGATACAACATTTAAAGGTTCTATAAATGAAGTTGAACCTGTTGAAGATCTATCATGTTCTATTCCTCTTACCAGTCCCTTAAAATCTGTTTTTATAGCAATAACATATCTTTCATTTCTTTTAGTAATGATCTTATCTTGTATTGCTCTTTGTGTATCTTTATTATTTATTAATGCTTCAAACTTTTCTTTTATATTATTAAAAATGATATTTTTTTGTTTTCTAATATCAATCAAAGTTAAACTAGCATCATCTTTTATACTTCCATTATCATCTACTACTTCATTTATAAAATTCTCAATATCTTTTAAATCATTTAAATCTTTAAATATATTCCATATTTGCTTATATTTATCTCTAACATTTTTAGACCTTGATTTAGATATTCTATAAATCACCAAATTTTTTCTTAATTCATGTAATTCATCAACTTCTAAATAATTTCCAAAAATTGAAATAACTTTTAAAAATCTATTTATACTTGATAATTGACTTAAATCAAATCCATCGTCAAATTTGTAAAAGTCTATTAAATCTTGGAGTATAGCAAATTCCTTATCTAACTCACTTTTTTCTTTAAACATTTTTAAATCTATAAATTTTTCTTTAGTTGATTCTAATTTTGATTTATCTATTAAATTATTAAGTATTTTATGGTATTCTAATACTTCATATTTTTTATTCATAATGTTATCCTTCATTGTACTCTATAATTTTGAATTATATCATATTTTGTATATTTTGTGAATATCTATAAAGTAGCTAAAATATTTGAAAATACAATGAAAATAACAATATTTTTTAACTAAACTTTCTTAGTTCTATTACAATTAAAAACCTCCAATATTTTAAATAATCTTAGTAACTTTAAACTTATTATGATATTTTTTAAGCATATACAAAATTATCTAGTAATTCATTAAATATTTCAAAAGTATTATTATTTAACCACTTAACTTTCTACCTATTCTAGTTTTATTTTTTAATATTTCTTTTTTGAATTCGAAAATACCCTCATTACTGCTTTTTCCAGTAAAGAGGGTACATATAAAAATAAAAAAACAGTCCTTTCAAATTAGACTGTTATTCTTATTATAGTTCACAAATAACTTTTTATTTTTTCTTATCTATTCAACTATTTCTTCTGCTGACGCTTTTAGTACTCTTCTTCCTCTATATTCACCTGTTTCAAGATTTAATCTGTGAGGTCTTCTTACACTACCATTTGCTTCAACAACAAATTTTGGAGCATTTATTGAATCATGTGCTCTTCTCATATTTCTTTTCGCTTTTGATGTTCTTTTCTTAGGTACTGCCATTTTGAGCTCCTTTCTACATAATCTAATTGTAATTATGTCATTACATGTAATTTTGTATTAATACAATCTATTCTACAAAATTTTTATATCTTTGTCAAGGTATACTCTACATATTTAGTAATATTTTTCTAATTGTTCATCATCAAGTTCTAACACTTCATTTACTGATAATCCTGAAACTAATGCTCTAATTTCAGAACCAGTAACAGTTTCTTTTTCCTTTAATAAAGTAGCTATATTTTCTAATGTATCTTTATTATCCTTCAACAAATTCAATGTTTCTTCATATTTAAATTTCAATAATTTTCTAACTTCTAAATCAATTTCTCTAGCTGTTTCATTACTTAAATCAGAACTTAACGTAAATCCATTATCTGAATGTTCATAATTTATTGGTCCAAGTTCACTCATACCAACACTAGAAACTAATAATTTTGCAAGCTCAGTTGCTCTTTTAATATCTGAATATGCACCAGTTGCTATATCATCCATCATTAATTCTTCTCCTGCTCTTCCAGCAAATAGTACATTTATTTCAGCAAGTATTTGTTTTCTAGTTTTACCTAAAGTTTCTTCAGGTAAAGGCATCATATATCCTCCAGCATCTCCACGAGGTATTATTGTAACTTTGTGAACTTTATTTGCACCAGGTATTAAAGTTGCAGCTAAAGCATGACCACCTTCATGATATGCTAACATATCCTTATCTCTTTTTGAAATTATTTTACTTCTTTGTCCTAATCCCATTCCTACTTTATCTACTGCTTCATCTAAATCTTCCATAGTGATCTCATCACTATTTCTTCTTGCAGCAAGAATGGCGGCTTCATTTAATAAGTTTTCTAAATCTGCTCCTACAAATCCAGGAGTTATTTTAGCTATATCTTCTAATTTTACATCAGATGCTAATTTCTTATTTCTACTATGAACTTTAAGTATTTCAACCCTTCCTTTAACATCTGGTTTTGAAACTTCAATTCTTCTATCAAATCTTCCACCTCTTAATAATGCAGGGTCTAAAACATCTGATCTATTTGTGGCTGCCATTACTATAATTCTTTGATCTGTATCAAATCCGTCCATTTCAACTAATAATTGGTTTAGAGTTTGTTCTCTTTCTTCATTTCCTCCACCACCATTTTTATTTTGTCCTCTTCTTCTACCTACAGCATCTATTTCATCTATGAATATAATAGCAGGTGATTCTTTTTTAGCATCTTTAAATAATTCTCTAACACGTGAAGCCCCAACACCAACATAAAGTTCTATAAACTCAGAACCTGAAATAGGGAAAAAGGCTGCCTCAGATTCACCAGCAACAGCTTTTGCAAGTAATGTTTTACCTGTACCTGGTTCACCTAATAATAAGACACCTTTAGGTACTCTTGCTCCTGCCTTTTCAAATCTTGCTGGATTTTTTAGAAATTCTACTATTTCTTTTAATTCTTCTTTTTCTTCTGTTAATCCTGCAACATCTGAAAATTTAACATTTGGTCTTTCACTTATTTTTCCTTTTCCTTTTCCAATATTAAATGGGTTACCTATTCCTCCTCCAGAAGCACCCATCATTTTCTTATTAATAAAATAGAAAAATAATAATAAGATAAGTAATGGAGCAAAACTAAAAATAATACGTGTTATCATTGAAGATAAAGGTGTACCTAATACAACAATATTAACATTTTTTTCTTTTGCAATCTCCATTAAATAATTATCTTGACCTAATCTATCAGTCAATTTATTAGTTTCAAAAACTTCTACTTTTCCAGCAACTTTTTTTATACCAGTTAATTTTTCTTGATTTTCTCTAATTTCTTTAATTTCACCTTGTTTAACCTTATTTACAAATTGTGTATAACTAATTTCACGTTTTTCTTCAAATAAAGCTACCTTATTTCCATAAAAATAGAAAAGTGTAGACATAATTACAAGTATAAATAAAAAGAATATAGGTGGTTTAACTCTGAAAGAGATGTTATTATTTTTATTTTTTAAACTTTCTATTCTTTTTTTAATCTCTTCAGCATTTTCATCATCAGAAATATATACCTTTTTTTTAGATTTTTCTTCCTTATTTTTTTCATCTTGATTTTGAATATATTCTTGATTTTCATTTTGTTCATCAAGAACTTCATCATCTTTAATATTTTTATCTTCCATCATTTCTCCTAATATATAAGTAATATTTATTTATAGACCCTTTTCTTCTTGTCTTAAAAAAATATCCTGCTAGCATTAGCATATTTTCATACAAAACTACTGGCATTTTATCTCTTATTAACTTATCAACTTTATTATCTATAAATAATTTTTTCAACTTTTTATTATCCAATCTATCCCCATTTATTCTAGTTCTAACAACAAATGTAGAATATTCATCAAAAGTATCTAAACTAAGTATATTATACATTCTATTAGATATTTTTTCAAGTCTAGTTGAGTCAACATAACCTACCTTAAACCCATTAAATTCTACTTCATTATTTAAAGTAAGTATAATGTTTTCTGAGCTTTTTTGTAGATCAGTTTTTTTTAATATTTTATTATTGTCATATGACTTATACCAAATATATTCATTACCCAAATCTATAATTTTAGTTTCATTTTTATCTAAAATATTATATATTTGTTCAATTTTTTTTGTATTTAATTTTATATTTTTTTCATTTAAACTATTCAAAATATATTCATATTTTTTATCGTTTATATTTACAACATTTTTGTGAATTTTAACTATATTATCTATATACTTAGAATTAATTTCTTCTAGTACTGGAAAAACTAAATTTCTAATTTTATTTCTACTGTAATTATTTTCAAGATTTGTTTTATCAATTATGTATTCATTATACACTTGATTAAGTATGTCATCTTTTGAAATGTATAATATAGGTCTAATAATATCATCTCTTTTAACCTTTATACCCTCTAGACCATTTAGTCCTGTACCTCTTATTATTCTAAATAGAATAGTCTCAGCATTATCAGTTTTATTATGCCCTGTCGCAATTTTTATATATCCTATCTCTTTTTTCAAATTACTTAAAGCTTGATATCTTAATTCTCTTGCCTTTTCTTCACTAAATTTTTCCAATTTAATATCTAATATAGTATATTTTAAACTATATTTATTGGCAATTTTTTTTACTAACGCTATATCTTTATACACATCATCTCTAAAATTATGGTTTACATACCCTAAGTGTAATTCTAAATTATATTCTTCTTTTATTTCTAATAATTTTTCTAAAAGGAATACTGAATCTGGTCCAGCAGAAAAAGCTATCAAAATTTTATCATTTTTTTCAATTAAATTATTAGCTTCAATAAAATTTCTAAACATTTTATTCTCCTTTCTTTACTACTTCAACTCCTTTATAGAAAAAATGTATTATATCAACATAAGACATATTATGATCTATAGCCATAGATCTTGAACTCCATTGTGAAAATCCTACTCCATGTCCATAACCTGAACCAACAACATTTAAACCATCATTTGTAATATCTAATGCAAATGAAGTGGATTTTATCTTAGAAGGTGAAAACTCTTTTCTAAAATTATTACCTGTATAAGAAATTTCTTTACTTTTATCTTTATTATATAATATCAATTTTGAAACTCTATTACTATCAGTATAGTAAATATCAAAATCAAAAACTTTAAATCCTATTTTATCCATAATAATGTTATTATCTATCTTATATTCCCAAGTTAATACAGATGAATGAACATCTTTAGAATAATTATCCTCAATAGCTTGTAAATAAGGAACATCATTTCCCCAGACTTCTTTACCACTTGCAGTATATCCTCCACTATATGAATGAAAAACAGCATCTATTATTTTACCATTATGTGCTATTACTTCTCCATTAGTTTCATCAATTGCTTTTCTAACATTTTCAATGTTTTTATCTACTATACCTTTATAAACCTGTGATAAAACATTATCATAAACATCAAATTTTTCCCTATTTCTCAAAATATTTTTATATGCATAACTTCTTGCAATTACAGTTTGAGCTTTCAAAGCTTCTAATGGAAAAGAAGCTGGCATTTCATAAGGTATTACTCCCAATAAGTACTTTTCCATATTTAATGTATTTATTATGATCAATTTAGAATCAACAGCTTTAATATACATATCTCCATAAAAAGAATATTTATCAATTTTTACTATACTATTTTTATTTGTAATAGTAATTTCATCATATATTTTGCCATTCATATGTATTTTATTATCAATTGCTTCTAAAATAAATTTTAAATTTTTTGGATATTCTTTATTTATTAACATATTACTATCTAATTCAAAATCTAGATTTTGCTTTTCTAAATTTGTTAATTTTACTCTAATATCATCTTTTAATTTTTTTTCTTCCCTAACTTTAACACCTGCATTTTCTATCGTCTTATATTCTATAGTAGAACATGAAAATAAAAGGAAAAATAAAAATACTAATTTTAATTTTTTCATTTTAATGATCTTCTCTTTCTTAAATGTTCATCATGAGTTTCTGAATAATAAGTGTCCTTTCCATTCATAAAGAAGAATAAATGTTCTCCTTCTTTTGCATTAATTGTTTCTATTATTGTTTCTTTTGAAGGACTACATACTGGTGTAGGTGGTAACCCTTTATGCTTGTATGTGTTATATAGCGATTGACTTTTCATCAATTCTTTTTTATAAGCTTTTCTTCCTAATTCATATTTTAATGTAGCATCAGATTGAAGCAACATATTTATTCCTAATCTTTTTTTGAAAACACCTGCAACCTTAGATTTATGTTCGAATTCTCCTGTTTCAAGTTCTACTATAGATGCTAATTTAATATCATCATAAAATTTCTTTTTATCTGGATATTTTTTAGGTGGAAATTGTCTCACAAATTCACCTAATATAATTTTAGCTACATCTAATGGTTTTGCTCCTTTAGGAATTAGATATGTTTCTGGATAAAGATATCCATCAAAATTATCTTTTTCATGGTAATATGGGAAATCAACAGAATTTAAAGCCTTTATCATCTCTTCTTTTGTGGCTAATCCCAATCTTTCAATTCTAGCAAGAACCTTTTTTTGAGTAAACCCTTCTGGTATAGTCAAAGTAATATTATCTGATGATATATATCTATTTGGCATTCCATTTAACAACATATATTTAGATATAATCTTATCCTTAAATCTATACTTACCTTCTTTAATATTAGACAAGTCTGGATTAAACTTTAAATAAATTTTATCAAATATATTGTATTTAAAATTAAATTTCTCATATATTTTTTTTATAGTTTCACCTTTACCTACAAAAATTATTTCTTCTTTAACTTCTTTTTTATTAAATTTAAAATCTATAATAGCGTAAGCTAAAGATAATAAAAATAGTAATGGTATTATCATTTTCTTTTTCATTTTTCTCCTTTATTAAAATATACATATCATTTTATTTGATATGTATATTTAATTATAATTATTTAACAAATTCTCCTGCAAGTATCTTGAAAAATCCTTTATTAATTTCTTCTTTGAACAATATTATCATAATAGTTAAAATTATCGGACCAAAGAAAAATCCAACTACTCCAAAAGTTTTAAATCCAACAAATAATGAAATTAATGATAAAAGTGGATTTATACTCAAATTCTTACTTAAAATACGTGGTTCAAGCGTTATACGCATTCCAGCAATAAATATATATAAAAATAAAATTGATAAACCTAATAAATAATTGCCAGTTAAAAAAGAATAAACTGTCCATGGCAGCAATATCCCTCCTGCACCAAATATAGGTAAGGCATCAAATAATGCTATAAGCATTGACATTAAAAAAACATAGTTTATCGAACTAACAAATATATTTATTATACTTAATCCCACTACTAATTCTGTAAAACATAATGATAATAATATTAATTGAGCTCTTAAATACTGACAAGCTACTCCAACTACATTAACTCTAATTTGTTCAAATTTTTCTAACCATATTTTAGGAAACTGTTGTTCAAAAAAATTATGAACCGTTTCTATATCTCCTGCCATTAAAAATGTCGCCGTAATTGTTATTATAACATATACAAAAAGTACTGGTAATTTTAATGTCAAAGATAAAATGTAGTTAGCAATTACAAATCCTAAATTAGCTAATTTAGAAAGTGCCATTCCCATAAAATTCTTAATTGGTATTATTGCAACTGAAGGTAATAATCTTTCAAAAAATCCAAATTTTTCAAATAATTCCGAACTAATATTTTTTAAGGTATTAGTATTTTTTATCAACCAATTTGAAAGATTATATATTTCATTATACGATCTAATAAATAATAAAATTAATATCACAGGTATTATTAAATAAAATAACATTATTACTATCATATTTGATATTCTGTGACTAAAATTAAACTTATTTACCAAAAAATTAACTGGACCTCTAGTTACCGTAACCACTATGAATGCAATCACAAATGGTAATAAATATAAAGACGCTTTAAAGGCTATTAAGGCTATTAATATAACTGTTATCATGTATATTAAAGGTAAAAATCTTTTCAAACTAAATTCCTGTCTATTCTCCATTTTTCACACTCATTTCTTATTTATATATATTAATTATACTAAACAAAAAAGACTAAGTCAATTTGATTTACCTTAGTCTAATATATTAAGTTAAAAACCTACTTCTACTTCTCCATTGTATTTTTCCATTATAAATTGTCTTACTTTATCAGTTTGTAAAACTTTAATTAATTTTTGTATTTTTTCATCATTTTCTTTACCTTTTAATACTGTAATTATATTTACATAAGGAGAATCCTTACCTTCAACTATTACAGCTTTATCTCCTGTAATTCCTGAAGCTAAAGCATTATTTGTATTAATAATAGCTAAAGTAACTTCAGATAATCTAGGTGCAATTTGCTCTGAATTTAAACTTGTAATTACTAATTTTTTAGAATTCTCTACAATATCAGAAATATTTGCATCTAATTTTTCTCTACTATTTAATTTAATTAAACCTGAAGCATCTAATAATAATAGTGCTCTTCCTCTATTCGTTGGATCATTAGGAATTAAAATTTCTGATCCTTCATTTATTTCATTTATATTCTTAACTACATTTGAATATGCTTTTAAAGGTTCTAAATGTATAGCACCTGCACTAACCATTTCTATATTATTTTCTTTACCAAATGTTTCCATATATGGTATATGTTGGAAATAGTTTGCATCTATACTTCCATCTTTTAATGATATGTTGGGTTGAACATAATCATTAAATACAACTATTTCAAGTTCTATACCTTCAGCTTTTAAATCATCTTTAATAAATTCTGCTATTTCTTGATGCGGTATTGGAGAAACTCCTAAAATTAATTTTTTACTATTTTCATCAGAAGATTTTCCTCCAACACATGATAATACAATAAAAGTTAAAAATACTAATATTATTTTTTTAAACATATTACCTTCCTCTTTTCTTTTCAATAAATTTTACTATTCTAGTTCCTATAAATTGTATTATTTGAACTATAACTATCAATATAAACGTTGATAAATACATTAATTTATAATTACCTCTTTGAAAGCCTTCTATAACAGCTAAGTTACCTAATCCTCCACCACCAATTATACCTGCAATAGCAGAAAAACTTACAAGTGAAATTAAAGTTAAAGTTAATCCATTAATTATTGAAGGTATTGCTTCAGGTATTAACACCTTAAATACTATATCTTTATTAGTAGCTCCCATTGAAATAGCAGCTTCTATCAATCCATAACTAACTTCATTTAATGAATTTTCTATAATTCTGGCTACAAATGGTGCTGTTCCTATTGATAAAGGAATAATAAATGCCGTTGTACCATATGATTTACCAACTATTAATCTTGATAAAGGAATCAAAAGAACTATCAAAATTACAAATGGTATTGATCTAGTTATATTAACTATTATTAAATCAAGAATCTTATTTAAAGTTCTATTCTCTGAAATAGATCCCTCTCTTGTAATTGACAATAATATACCTAATGGCAATCCAATGATGCTTGCTATACTTATTGAAATAAATATCATATATATTGTTTCTAATATGGCTTTAATAATCATTTTAACACCTCTACTCTAATTCCAACATTTTCCAACCAATTTATTATTTCTTCTATATTATTTGTTTCTATACTTATGTTTAAATGCCCTATTTTTACTCCACTTGCTAATGTATCAATGGAACCACTAAGTATATTAATATCCAAATTAAATTCTCTAGTAAGTTCTGAAACATAAGGTTTATCAACTTGATCTCCATCAAAAATCAAATTAAGTGTATTAGCTCTTCCTTTTTGAACTTCTATTTTTAAATCACTTATTAATTCTCTTGAAAAATCAATCTTAGGGTTAATAAATAATTCCTTTACTGTAGAGACCTCTATTAATTTACCATTTTTCATAACAGCTACTCTATCACATATTTTCTTAATAACTTCCATTTGATGTGTTATTAATATAATAGTTATTCCTAATTTACTATTTATATCTTTTAATAATTCTAATATTGAATTAGATGTTATTGGATCTAAACTTGAAGTAGATTCATCTGATAATAATATATCGGGATTAGTAGATATAGCTCTTGCAATAGCTACCCTTTGTTTTTGTCCTCCACTTAAATTATTTACATATTCATCTTTAAAATTTTCTAATCCAACCAACACAAGTAATTCATTTACCTTTTTATCAATTTCACTTTTTGAAAATTTTGATATTTCTAAAGGTAAAGAAACATTTTCAAATACAGTCCTTGATGATAATAAATTAAAATTTTGAAATATCATAGATGTTTTTTTTCTATATTCCCTGGTTTCTAAATCATTAAATTTAAAAATATCTTTATTTTCATGATAAATAGTTCCTTTAGTTGGACTATCTAGCTTATTTATCATTCTAATTAAGGTTGATTTTCCAGCACCAGATAAACCAATTATTCCAAATATTTCTCCCTTTGATATCTCTAAACTAACATCATCAACAGCTATTTTTTCATTGAATTTTTTGGTTAAATTCTTTATTGTTAGGTATGACATTATTCCTCCTTAAAATAAAAAGTCAGGCTTTAGTGCCTGACTTAACTAGTTACATTCAAGGCACAAACACAAACAGCTTGTACCCAAAAATACAAGCTTTTATTACATGTGCATCATATTCATTTTAAATGTAACTACTTTATTTATCATATTTTTTCCTCCAAAATTATTACAAAGTAATAGTATCATATATTTATATAAATTACAAGTATACAATATATATAATAATATATATTTTAAATATGATTAATCTTTACTAATTATTCTAATAATATTATTTACAATATCAAAACCATACCTAACATTTACAACTGCTCTATTTTCCTTTTTTTCATTAACAATATCAACATTAAAATCATATATACTATTTTCTAAAACATATGAGATATATTCTCCATTATCATTTAATGTTATATCATTATTAAGTATAATTTTTAATTTTAATTCATCTTCAACCTTAGAAGAGTTAAGAGGGCAGCCTTTATCACATATTAATTTATTTTGTAAATTTACTAAAATATCTGAATGAATAATAATACTTTTATAATTATCCATTTCTTTTACAGCTTTTGTTATTTCTACTTTATTTAAAGTATTAGTTATAAACGTGTTTGATTTAGAAAAATCATCATTATTAAATATCTCAAAAATTTTTTTAAATTGAATATCATAAAAAAATTTCTTCATTTTAAACTTAAGCTTTGCTAATTGCTTTAATTTTGTTTTATCATATTTTAATATATCCTCAAAAACTACTTCTTCATTTAATATTAAATTTTCATTCTTAGAATAAAATTCATTATACATAACCTCGTATATATCTTCTTTTTTTATAATTTTATTAATCATTATTTCACTTCCTTTAAGTAAAAAGAGAATTTATAAAAAATTCTCTTTTTAAATTTATTCATTTTCTTCTATTCTTTCTCTTCTGCTCTTGAACTCAAAACTTTCATTATCTGAATCAATAACTTCAATTTCTTCATTTACATTAATTAATTCTTCTGGTACATTTAATTTTAGTTTTAATAAGAAAGATGTTGTTTCTCTATTAATACTATCTATCATATCATTATATACATCTGTACTTGAAATTTTATACTCATTAACAGGATTTTTTTGTCCATAAGATTGTAAGTTTATACCTTCTCTTAATTCTGTTAAATCCTTTAAGTTTTGTCTCCATTTTTGATCAAGTACTTCAAGCATAATATATCTTTCTATTCTAGAAAATTGTTCTTCTCCTATTTCTAACACTTTATTATCATACCTATTTTTAACTTCATTATATAATATATCATAAATTTCATCTAATTTTGAAGCCTCATAAACTAAATCAGGTAATTCAAATCCATATATTTCATAAATTTTTGAATTAAGATTTTCAAAATCCCATTCTGATTTATTAGGAGATAATATATCATCCACAACAGAAACAACTGTATTATCTATCATATCATAAATCAATTCTCTAATTTCTTTATTATATAATATTTGATCTCTTTGCTTGTATATAACTTCTCTTTGTCTATTATTTACATCATCATATTCAATAAGATTTTTTCTTATAGAGAAATTTCTACTTTCAATTCTTCTTTGTGCATTTTCAACAGCTTTAGATATTCTTCCATGTCTAATATCCTCATCTTCAGGTATATTTAAAGCTTTCATCATTGACTTAAGTTTATCTCCTCCAAATAATCTCATTAAATCATCTTCTAAAGATAAATAAAATTCAGAAGCTCCTGTATCTCCTTGACGACCTGCTCTTCCTCTTAATTGATTATCAATTCTACGACTTTCATGTCTTTCAGTACCTAAAATAAATAATCCACCTGCTGCAAGAACCTTTTCTTTATTTTCTTGACATTCTTTTTCATAAGTCTTATAAGCCTCATAATATTCAGACGTTCCACGTTCAGCTACTTTAATCGCTAATGAATCTGGATCTCCACCTAATTTAATATCTGTTCCACGTCCTGCCATATTAGTTGCAATAGTAACATTTTTATATCTACCAGCCTGTGCTATAATATCAGCTTCTCTTTCATGATATTTAGCATTTAAAACTTCATGAGGAATTTTAGCTTTAGTTAAATATGATGAAAGCAACTCTGAATGTTCTATTGATGCCGTACCAACTAAAACTGGTTGACCTTTTTCAAACAACTCTATTATTTTATTAACTATAGCCTTGTATTTAGCTTTAGTTGTCTGATATATTACATCAGGTAAATCTTTTCTTATTACCGGTTTATTAGTTGGAACAACTACAACTCCAAGTTTATATATTTGTTTAAATTCCTCTTCTTCTGTTTTAGCAGTACCTGTCATCCCAGATAATTTTTCATACATTCTGAAATAATTTTGTAATGTAATTGTTGCAAATGTTTGATTTTCTCCAGCAACTTTTAAATGTTCTTTAGCTTCTATAGCTTGATGTAATCCATCAGAATATCTTCTACCATCCATTAATCTACCTGTAAATTCATCAACTATAATAACTTCATCTTTTTCATTTATTATATAATCTCTATCTCTTTTAAATAATTCCTTAGCTTTTAATGCTTGTGATAAAAAATGAGTTAATTCAACATATTGTGGTGAATAAAGATTATCAATTTGTAATATTTTCTCAACATTTTTTATACCTTTATCAGTTATTGTAACTGTTTTAGCTTTTTCATCAACTTCATAATCTTCCCAGTCTTCATCTGGAATAACAGTATTTTTTTTATCTTTTATTTCTTCTGTTTTGTAACTTCTCTTTAATCTTAATACTACATTAGCAAAAACATCATACCAATGAGTTGTTTCTTCTGCTGGACCTGAAATTATTAATGGTGTTCTAGCTTCATCTATCAAGATAGAATCAATTTCATCAACTATAGCATAATTATGTTCTCTTTGAACTTTTTCACTTGGATCATGAACCATATTATCTCTTAAATAATCAAATCCAAATTCATTATTTGTTCCATAAGTTATATCACAATTATATTGTTCTCTTCTAGTTTCATTATCCAAATTAGCTATTATTACTCCTGAAGTTAAACCTAAGAAATCATAAATATGTGCCATAGTATCTCTATCTCTTTTAGCTAGATAGTCATTTACTGTAACTACATGCACACCTTTTCCAGTTAAAGCATTTAAATATATTGCTAAAGTTGACATCAAGGTTTTTCCTTCACCTGTTTTCATTTCTGCAATTTTACCACTATGTATTATCATTGATCCTATTAACTGAACATCATATATTCTCATACCTGTTAATCTTTTAGCAGCTTCTCTAACTACAGCGAAAGCTTCAACTAATAAATCATCTAACGTTTCTCCTTGTTTTAATCTATTTTTAAACTCTTGCGTTTTAGCTGCCAAATCTTCATTACTTAATGCTTCCATAGTCGGTTCTAATGCATTAATTTTTTCTACTTGTTTTTTCATTTTTTTTATAATTTTTTCATCAGATGAACCAAATATCTTATTAATTATATCTATTATTTTCATTTTTACTCCTTTTAATATTATATATTTTAAAAAAGGAAATTTTTATTCTATATATTTTAAATTATTTCTACCATAAATTTTATTGTATGTAAAAAAAATATTCCAAAAAGATATTATATTATTTTTTCTTATAATCCTTGTATTTTTAAGAAAAAATTTTTCTATATTATTTTCTATATTTATATTTTCATTTTCTTTTTTTTCTATTTTTAAAAAGCTTGTTATCATTCTATCAATATGAATAGTATTACTCGAATTATTAAGTGTTTTATTATTCATAATTACAAATAAAAGTGAAAGCATAAAAATAGAAATTAACCTATTTTTTTGTTGCATTTTACTCCTTTATTGATATTATAGCAGCAGATCTACCAATACTATCCTTATCTAATCTATGAGAAAATGTATTAGCAATTTTCACACCTCTATTATCTATAACTATATTAGATTCTAATATCCCATAATCTAGTGCCAATAATTTATTTAATAATGTATTATCATAAAATATTTTACCATTAATTTCTTTAAAACACTTTTGAAAATGATTTGGAAATACATTTTTAAAATTTTCTAAAAACTCAGTTCCAACCTCATAATCATCAATATGTATACCTATACCAAGAGCTATTAATAAATCTTCTTTTTTACTATTATATGTACTAATCATTTTATCAATTAATTTATGTATTACAAATTTTGTAGTTCCTGCCCAACCAGAATGTGCTAAACCGTATGCTAAATTTTTTTTATCTAAAATATAAATAGGTAAACAATCTGCATAAAAAGTAAATATAGCTACATCTTTTCTCATTGTAACAAAACCATCAACATTTTCAATATTTATTAATGCTTCAATATCAGCATCATTAGGTATATCAATAATATTATTTGTATGTTTTTGTAATGCAAAAACAATTTTTTTATCACTAATTCCCAATATAGAAAGTGCATTTTCCCTATTATTCTTTGGATTATCATTATTTATATAATCTGCCATATTCCCCAATTCTTTCTTGGTAAAAGCAGCTATGCAATTATATTTTAAAAATTCATCTATGATATAAAGATTTTTTTCTTCTTTAAACATTAATACTCCCTGTTTAATAAATAATGTGCAAAATCTACTAATTTTTGATTATCTTTTACTATTTCTATTGCATCATTTGTAAATTTTTCTTTTAACATTTTAGATTTTTCTAAACCTAATATTTTAGGAAAGGTTGATTTATTATTCTTATCATCAGTATTTTCTTTACCAATTTTTTCAAAACTAGATTCTGCTTCTAAAATATCATCTTGTATTTGATAAGCTAATCCAAGATATAGTATATATTTTCTAAGTGCATTTCTAGCTTCTATGTTTATAGATAAACTAATAGATGCAATTTCAACCGTAGCCATTAAAAGCATTGCTGTCTTATTCAAGTTTATTTCCATTAAATCATTAAAATCCATATTATTTTTATTTTCATTTAATAAATCTAAATACTGACCTAATATCATACCTTTATGTCCTGAATAATATGAAAGTGCAACTATACTATATTTATTAGAATATTCTGATTCTGCAAGCACAGAAAAAGCTAATGTTAATAATGCATCTCCTACAAGAACAGCATTAGACTCACCATATTTTTTATGTACAGTCAAATTCCCTCTTCTATAAGCATCATTATCCATACAAGGTAAATCATCATGTATTAAAGAATAGGCATGTATTAATTCTATAGCAACTGCTTCATTTTCTATATATTTTTTATCCTTTTTATATATATCGGCAAGTAAGTACATAATTGCTGGTCTTATTCTTTTACCACCTAAAAGAACTGCATATTCCAACATTTCATCAATTTCTTTTATTGATTTATGTTTTTTTAAAACCTTTTTTATGCTTTCATCTACATCCTTCTTTATATTTTTTAAATATTTCTCCATATATTATTCTTTCTCGAAATTTATTTTTATTACCTCTAATTTACCTTCAACTTCTTTTAATTTTTTTTCAGCTTCTTTTATTAATTTAACAGCATTTTCATATTCTAATATAGAATCATCTAAAGATATATCAAAGCTTTCTAATTTAACTATACTTTTTTTAATTTCTTCTAAAATAGTTTCAAAATTTTTATTTTCCATATTCACTCCTATTTTTTCTTGTAAAATGTCACTACTTTTTTATTATACTCTCTTTCATCAAATTTAACAAAATCTCCAATTTCATTTTCTAATTTTTCATATTTACCGTGCTCACAAATTATTATACCATCTTCATTTAATATATTATGGTTAGAAATTTTTTTTAATGTTTTCTCTGTTAAATTTTCTTTGTATGGTGGATCCATAAAAATTATATCAAATTTTTCATTTTTATTTTCTAATATTTCTATAGCCCGTAAAGCATCATTTTTATATGCTCTACATTTTTTTTCAAGGTTTAAATTATTGACATTTTCAATAATTACTCTTAAAGCCTCTCTATCCATTTCAATCATTACAGCTCTACTAGCTCCTCGACTCATAGCCTCAAAAGACATATTCCCAGTACCAGAATATAAGTCTAAGAAAATTGCATCTTCAACCTTAGTTGAAATAATACTATAAATCGCTTCTTTTACTCTTTCAAGAGTAGGTCTAGTCTCTTTACCTATTCTACTTAAAATAACTCTATTTTTTAAATATCCTGATGTAATTCTCATAATTCTCCTTGTATAAACATTGCATCACCAAAACTAAAAAATCTATAATTATTTTCTATTGCATGTTTATATGCATTCATAATATAATCTTTACTAGCAAAAGATGAAATTAACATTATTAAAGTTGATTTAGGTAAATGAAAATTAGTAATTAGTGCATCAACTATTTTAAACTTATATTCACCATATATAAATATACTTGTTTCAGATTTTTGTGCAATTAAATTATTATTTTCATCAAGTGATGATTCAAGTGTTCTAATAGATGTTGTACCAACTGCTATTATTCTTTTTCCTTCTTTTTTACCTTTATTTATTATCTTTGCAGTTTTTTCAGGAATAATATATTCTTCACTATGCATTATATGATCTTCAACATTTTCTACTTGAACTGGTCTAAAAGTTCCAAGACCAACAGTTAAAAAAACTTCTAATATTGTTATACCCTTTTTTTCAATTTTTTCAAGTAATTCAGTAGTAAAATGTAATCCTGCAGTAGGTGCTGCAACAGATTCTCCTGATTTAGCATAAACTGTTTGATATCTACTTTTATCTTCTAATTTTTCAGTAATATATGGTGGTAATGGCATTTCAGCGAACTCATCAAGTATTTCTTCAAATACACCCTCAAATTCAAATTCCATTATCCTATTTCCATCTTCTTTAATTTCTAGTAATGTTGCTGATAATTTATCTGAAAATATTAATTTATCATTCATTTTTAATTTTTTGGCAGGTTTTAGTAAAACTTCCCATTTTTTTAAATCAATTCTTTTTAATAAAAAACATTCTAATATTACCCCATTTTCTTTCTTACCAAATAATCTAGCTGGAATAACTTTAGTTCTATTAATTACTAAAATATCATTAGGGGTAAGATAATCAATAATATCATAGAATTTTTTATCTTCTATAGTTCCATTATTTTTATTTAAAACTAATAATTTTGAATGATCTCTTGGATCTATTGCATGCTGTGCTATAGATTCTAAAGGTAAATCAAAATCATAATCTTCAACTCTCATTAATTTCCTTTCTTTTTACCAAAAACATATCTTTCATTTCCAGTTAAATCTTTACCAATTAATACTTCAATATATCCAAATTTTTCCATAATTTCTTTTACTTTACTTCCTTGAGAATAACCTATTTCAAAAAGTAAATATCCATTATCTTTTAAATAATTTTGTGCATTTTTTGATATTTCAAAATAGAAATATAGTCCTCCATCATCTGCAAATAAAGCATTTTGTGGTTCATGTAATAAAACATTTTCTGACATAATTCCTATTTCATCACGAGATATATAAGGAGGGTTAGAAACAATTAAATCAAATTCCTTATACGTAACATTTGAAAATAGATCAGAATGTAAAATTTTCACATTTTCTACATTTAATATTTCTAAATTTTTTTTAGCTACTTTTAAAGCATTTTCTGATATATCAACAGCTAAAACTTTACTACTTCTATTTTCAAGCCCTATTACTAAAGCTATAGCTCCACTTCCTGTTCCTATATCTAAAACTTTAGGCTCATCTATTTTATTTATTAATTCTAAAGATTTTTCTACTACAACTTCTGTATCTATTCTAGGTATTAAAACATTTTTATCTACATAAAATGAATAACCATAGAAAATTTGTTCATTAAATATATATTGTATAGGTATTTTTTTCTCAACTATTTTTTTTAATATATCTCTTAGCTTATTTTTTTGGTCTTCATTAATACTGGTATTGTATTTAGTAAATAATAAACTCATATCAATATTTAATAAATTAGAAAAAATAATGTTTGTAATGATATTACTTTCATTTATACCTTTTTTATCCAAATAAACTTTAATTTTTTCATAATAATCTCTAATAGTTTCAAGTACTATTTCTTCTTTTTTATTAGAATCATAATTTAATAGTTTATCCTTTATCCTTTTTTTTTCATCCTCTGAAATTATTCTTTCAAAATTTGAATAAAGAGAAATTCTATCAAGTAATAAAATTTCAGATAGTATCTTTTCTGCAACAAATCTAGGTTTAAAGACACCTTTATTTTCTAAGTATTTAACTGATTTATTCAGTAATGTTAATAAAGTGTCTTTCATATTAATTTTCACCTGAATTTTTTAACAACTCTGCTTGATTAAATGCTATTAAAGCATCAATAATTTCATCTAAAGAACCATCAAGTATAGCATCTAATCTATGTAAAGTTAATTTAATTCTATGATCAGTAACTCTTCCTTGAGGATAATTATATGTTCTAATTTTTTCAGATCTATCTCCTGTACCAACTTGACTTCTTCTTTCAGCTTCTACAGAACTTCTTTGTTTTTCAACCTCAATTTCATATAGTTTAGAAGCTAATACTTTCATGGCTGCTTCCTTATTTTTAATTTGAGATCTTCCATCTTGTGATGTTACAACTATACCTGTAGGCTTATGTGTAATTCTAACTGCTGAATCAGTTGTATTTACGTGCTGTCCACCTGCACCACTAGATCTATATGTATCTATTTGTAAATCAGATGGATTTATAGCTACTTGCTCTACATCATCTATTTCAGGTAATACTGCAACAGTAATTGTAGATGTATGTATTCTTCCAGATGCTTCTGTATCAGGAACTCTTTGTACTCTATGTACTCCACTTTCAAATTTTAACCTTGAATAAGCACCTTTTCCAGATATTAAGAAGGTTATTTCTTTTAATCCTCCAACACCTATTTCATTTTTATCTATTATTTCTGTTTTCCATCTATTTCTCTCAGCATATCTTGTAAACATACGGAATATGTCAGAAACAAATAAAGCAGCTTCATCTCCACCTGCTCCTGCTCTTAATTCAACTATTACATTTTTATCATCATTTGGATCCTTAGGTAAAAGCAATATTTTTAATTCTTCTTCTAACCTAGGAATTTCTTCTTCTATTGAATCAATTTCTATATTTAACATTTCTAACATTTCTTCATCTTTTTCAATTTTTATTTCTTCTTTATATTGTTCCAAAGCCTCTTTTTTTGATTTATATGATAAATATTTTTCAACAATTTCTGACATTTGACTTAATGTTTTATTATATTCCATTAATTTTTTAGGATCTGATAATACTTCTGGTGTCATAAGTAATCTATTTATTTCTTCGTATTTTTCAACAACTTCATCTAATTTTTGAAACATCATTTTCCCCTTTCATTTTTTTATTTTTTACTATTTATTATAGCATAAATGTACTTTTTTATCAATCGATAAAAACTTTACATAATTAAAGAATATTTACTGCTAAAAATATAGTTAAAGTCTAGTTTTTCTTATATTGACTTTTTATTTTATAGTGCTATAATAATAAAAAGAACGGAGGTGCTTATATGTTAATAAGTGAGATTATAAAAAAAGAGAATATCTGCATTGATTTAAAATCAAAAACAAAGAAAGAAATTTTAAAAGAATTAATATCTTTAGTTAAAACTGGAGAAATTTTAGATGAAGAAAAACTTTACAATGATTTAGTTGCCAGAGAAGATGCTGGTTCAACAGCTTTAGAACATGGATTAGCTATACCACATGTTAGAAGTAATAATATAACTCATTTTTCTATAGGTTTAGGAATAAGTCAAGAAGGTGTTGATTTTGAATCTTTGGATAATGAAAAAACTAAACTTTTTCTATTTATAGCTACACCTGCAAAATACAATAATTTACATTTAGAAGCTTTAGCTAAAATAGCTAAAATTTTTTATAACAAAACTAATGTTAATGTAGTTTCTAACTGTAAATCTAAAGAAGGAATAATAAATTTAATTAACAAATTAGAAGAGGTAAATATATAATGTCTAAATTAAATATAGATACAATGAACGATTTTAAATACATTTGGAATTTAAAATCAAATAAAGACAAAAGTATACTAACATATATACTAACAAAACCAAATTTAGAAAAAAATAGATACGATAGTTGTATATACATGTTTGATGGTAAGGAACATAGAAAATTAACAAATGAAGGAAATTATGAATTTTTAGATAATTCTAATATATACTTTTTTTCTAAAAGAACTGATGAGGATAAAGAAAATGAAAATGGTAGTGTAATATATAAATTAAATATAGAAAAATCAGGTGAAGCTGAAAAATTTTTAGAATTTGATTTTTCTGTAAATAAAATATATAAAATACATGATGATTTATACATCTTATCTTCTGAATACTCTTTAGATAATCCAGAATTTCACTCATTATCTAAGGAAGAAAAATCTAAGTACATCAAAGAAACAAAAGATAAAAGTTTTAGAAGAATTATAGATGAAATTCCATTTTGGAATGATGGTTCTACATATATTTCTAAATCAAGAAACGCTATTTTTAAATATATACCTTCTGAAAATAAAGTTGAAAATATAACTTTACTTGATGGAACTAGCACAAATATTTTAGATATAGACAATAATAAAATACTTTTAATATCTGAATATTTTGATAAAAAAATGGAAAAATATAACTCTTTAGTTGAATATGATGTAAAAACTTCAGAAATAAAAACTATAGTTAATGACGGAAAATATAGTTTCTCAAATGCTAAATACAGTAAAAATAATATATATGCAATAGCAAGTTTAATGGAATTTTATGGTATAAACGAAAATAGTAAAATATTTAAAATAAATAGAGATAATTCAGAAATCGAACTTTACTTAGATGAAGATGTTAGTTACGGAAATGCCACTGGTACTGATGCTAGATTTGGGTATAATGAAAGCTTTAAAGTAGATTATGATACAGAAGAAATAACATATATATGTACTACTGAATATAAAGCAGAGCTACATGGTGTAAAAGATGGAAAATCATACGTTATTTCTGATTCATTAGGTTCAGTTGATGGATATGCAATTTTAAAAAATGAACTATATCTATTAGGATTTAAAGATTCTAAATTATTAGAAATATACAAATCAAATGGATTAGAACAAGTTACTTCATATAACGATGACATTATGAAGGACAAATATATAGCAGAGCCTAATATGTTTGAATTTGAATCTAATGGAGACATAATAAAAGGATTTGTTCTATTACCTGAAAATTTTGACAAAAACAAATCATATCCTGCAATATTAGATATTCATGGAGGTCCTAAAACTGTTTATTCTACTATTTATTACCATGAAATGCAAGTTTGGGTAAATAAAGGATATGTAGTAATGTTTACAAATCCTCATGGTTCTAGTGGTAGAGGAGATAAATTTAGTGATATTAGAGGTAAATACGGAACTATAGATTATGAAGATTTAATGAAATTTGTTGATGAGACGTTAATTAAATACCCTAATATAGATAAAGAAAAATTAGCTGTAACTGGTGGTTCTTATGGTGGTTTCATGACTAACTGGATAATTACACATACAGATAGATTTAAAGTTGCTGCTACTCAAAGATCTATATCTAACTGGATTTCTATGTATGGTATTAGTGATATAGGTTATTATTTCTCAGATGATCAAAATTACACTACATTACCTAATGAAAAAGGATTTGAAAAAATTTGGAATCATTCTCCATTAAAATATATCGAAAATGCTAAAACTCCAACTTTAATAATACATTCTAACGAAGATTATAGATGTCCTGTAGATCAAGGATACCAATTATTTACCGCTCTAAGAGATAGAAATGTAGATACTAAAATGGTATTATTCTACGGAGAATCCCATGGACTTTCAAGAGGTGGTAAACCAAAAGCTAGAATAGAAAGATTAGAAGAAATTACAAATTGGATAAATAAATATACAAAGTAATTAAATAGGGGCTAAAATTTAGCCCCTATTTTCTATTTTTCATAATCTTGATATAAGAAGAATTTATTATTATCTTCAAATAATTTAGCTATTTCTAATATTATATTATCATCAAATCTTCCACTTGAAATTAATACTCCTAATGGTAATTTATTTTTGGTTAAATGCGTTGGTATGCTAATACTTGGTGTATCAGTTACATTTGATAATTGAGTAAATGGTGTAATAGTCCAAGCAGGTAACCATTGATCATAAATTAATTGTATAGCTTCTTCTTTAGTTAAACCAGACATATCTCTCATTTTTACTTTTAATTCTTCTGGTATATGGTTATAATCAGCTGAAGGAGCTGGATAAGAAGTTGTAGGTGTTATGAAAGCTTGATATTTATCAAAAAATTCATCTACAGTTTTTCTAAATCCTTTAAGTGTTTCTTTTGCATTATTTATATCTTCATTATTTAACTTATTACCAGCTTGGTATAAAGCCCAAGTTAATAATTCAACATCATCCATCTTTAAAGGTCTTTTTAGTAAAGTTTCTCCGAATTTACCTACTCTGCTTCCTATATACGATGCATTTGTATAATATGCCATCATCATAGCTCTTCCATCTATAGGATAGTCTACTTCTTCTAATGTATAACCCATATCTTTTAAGAAATTAACTGCATTTTCAACTGCTATTACAGCTTCTGGACTTATAGGAGTATTAGCAGGAGTTTTTGTAGTATAAGCTATTATTTTATCTTTACTTAATTTTTTATCATTTAACTTATATTCAGGATTGTGAAGAGCCTTAGCTATAGCTAAAACATCTTCCATTTTTTCAGCTATAAGGAAGTTTTCTAATTTAAATCCTTCAGCTGCAGAATTATTTTTAATAACTCCACCTGTAGGGAAATATCCTATTAAACTTGAGAATGATGATGGTATTCTAATAGAACCTCCTCCATCATTTGCAGTACCTATTGCAGTTTGTCCTATAGCTACTCCTGCTGCAGTTCCACCTGATGAACCACCAGGATTTTTACTAATATCCCAAGGATTTTTAGTAGAACCATATAAATCAGAATTAGTTACATTTATCCAACCTAACTGAGGTATAGTAGTTTGAGCTATAGGTATAAACCCTAAATCAGTAAACATCTTAACTAAAGCATTATCATCTTTAGATATATTATCTTTTCTATAAACTAAAGCCTGAGAATTAATCCCATCTTTTAATTCAAAAGTTATTCCTTTTACCAGTATAGGTACACCATAGAAAGGTTTATCCATATTTTTAACATCTTTAGCTTCTAAATATGCTCTTTCTTTTAATTTAGGATCTATAGATTTTCCGTCATATTTAATTATATTATTCAAAATAGGATCTGTTTCTTCTATTACCTCATATGCCAAATCTATTAATTGTTTAGGTGTTACCTTTTTTTCCTTAACCAATTTCGCCATTTGAACAGCCGATAATTTTTTGTACTCTTCTTTAGTTAAAATATAGTTGCTATTTTTTCTAGCTTCCATATTGTTATTACCTAAACTAGAAATAGGTAAAATTGTTAAAATTGATAATAGAAATAAACTACTCAATTTAATTAATTTTTTATTAATTTTTTTAATCATAGTTATTCAGATAAAAATATATTTTTATCTTTAAATCCTCCTTCTTTATTTTTAAAAATATTATATAAAATAATATTATAGAACATATAATTTCATATAAAGAAACAATAAAAAGACTTTCTTATATATTTAAATTCATATTTATATGTATTTTATCGACATATTTTTTATAATTAAACATTCTATTTGCCCTTTAATTTAAAGACAGAAAGTAATTGTTCTAACTTAACTTATTTTATTAATATTTTTCTACATATAAATTCTAACATTTTGAATATTTTTTTTCAATTAACACTAATTTTAAATTAAAAAATAAAAAAGTTCAGATAACTGAACTTTTATGTCTTAAATTTATTTTACTATTTCTAGCTTAACTTTAGTAATTCCTTTTTCAAAATTTTCAATTTCTTTGAATGCTGCTTTACTTAAATCAATAACTCTACCTTTAATATACGGTCCTCTATCATTAATTCTAACTTTTACTGATTTACCGTTACTTATGTTAGTAACTTTTACTTTTGTTCCAAAAGGCAATTTTTTATGAGCTGCTGATACTTTCCATGTATCAAATATTTCTCCATTAGCAGTTTTTCTTCCATTCCATCTTTCACCATAATATGAAGCAATTCCTGTTTGATAAATTTCTGTTTCAACCATTTCTCTAATATTTTCTTCTTCTACTGGTTGGCTTTGTTCTTTTAATTCAGATATTAATTCCTTAATATCTTCTCCTTTAACTTCGACATTTTCAATATGACTACCACTAATATTCTCACTAGCATTAACTAATAATAAGGTTAAAGTCAATAAAAATATCGTTAGTATTTTTTTCATAGTACCTCCGTTTCTGAATTGACTAAGTATAACATGGATATTTTATATTTGTCAATTTTCAAGGTATATTAATGTCATTAAAAGCACAAAATAATTGATCTTCAATACGTTTAACAAAACATAATTTTAGTTTATTTCTACTTTCAAATGATAAAAATATTCTTATTACATCATTAATAACCTCATCAATTTCAATATCTTTTATTCCCAATTCATCTGTATGTAAAAGTTCATTTTCATCAAGTTCTATATATTCTTGTGGAAAATTAACTATTGATGTAAACTCTTCATTATTTTTATATTGATAAATTTTTTCTATAATAATTTCAATAAAAATAGTATTGTTATCTTTATCTATAAAATTAACTATATTTTCATAAAATGATATTATTTTAATTTTTTCACTTATATAGTTAATATATGAAATATTTATATCATATTTAAGTTCTATATACTTATACTCTAATATTAAATTTCCTTTATCTCTTTTTCTCTCATAATCATCAATAATATTAAATATCTCATTTTCATTTACTATATTTTTATATTCCAATATTTTTCCAGGTATAAATTCTTTTAAAACCTCAATAAAATATTTCATGTATACTAATTTACCACTTAATTTAATATCATTAAATTTTTTAAGTATATCTATAATTTTAAAATTTTCAAAAAAATCATAAATAGATTTAAATGAAAGGTAAATTATTATATCATCTAAATCTTTTTTATTATTAAAATTTTCATCTTTATAATACATATTCATCAATTCTTTAGCTTCTTCTCTTACATAAATTGAATAATTATTAGATAAATTTATTTCAAAATCTCTATTTTCTTTCATAAAATTAAACATATTACCTTCATATTTAAATAATGATTTTCTATCATTTAATATATATTCCATTATCATTTTCAAAAACATTATTTCTGTAAGATATGTATTTTCATGTATCACTTGTTCACTCATTTTTAATTTGTATGAAACTTTATTATTCACAACACTATGCTTAACGTAAATTATTTTAAAATACTTAATGTCCGATAATATATATGTGTATTCTCTGTCTTTTCCAATAAAATACTTTAAATTATGATAACATTCAAAACTTAAATTATCATTTAAATCTTCCTCTTCATTTTTCAATATTAGGACATTATTTATTTTAATTTTTATTTTATATTCTATTTTATTGATATAAAATTTCATAAATTTTAAAAATAACTCAGAAAAATTTATTATTCGACTATTTAAATTTTCATCTTTTATAATTATAGCATCATTATAATTATAAATTATATCATCTATTTGAGTAAAAAAACTTCTATTTGTCTTATATTCATTTTCTTTTAAAATATTTTTAGCCTCAGTTCCATAATTTAATGAAATATTATCTTCTAAATTTGAAATATCAATACAATAATCTTCTTTTAAATATTTAGACTCAACATTATCTATACCTAATTTAACATAAAGATTTTCTATACTTTCAACTTTTTGTATAATATTATATTTAATTATGGGTACTATATATCCATAAATACTATCATTTAATACTTCACTTTTATATTTATTATAATAAATATTATATAGATCTGAACTTTCTTCAAAAAATGAAAAGAATATCTTTTCATTATTATATTCTGATGTGAATCTATTCAATTCAGGTATTAATGTTAATTCACATTTATAGTAATCATCATTTATATCTAAAATTTTTGTACTAAAAATACCATAAATATATCTGTATTCATTAACTAAAAGAACTATATTTAAATCTATATTCTTATTTTTAGTGATACATATATTAACTTTAGTAATTATTTCTTTATATATAATTACATCTTCTATAATTATATCAAATTTTTCAAACTCTAAAACTCTTAAGTTTTTTTCAAAAAAATCCTGTAATGAATAATAGCCTATTTCAAGATATTCTTCAATTTTTTTATTATATTTATACTCATTATTTTTTAATATATTATTTATTAATTTTTTTCTATTTATATCAAAATTATACCTGTCTACGATATTTTCTTTTCTTGCTATCTCATATAGTTCATAATTATTTTTTACTATTAATTCATTTTTATTATAATTCTTCAATTATATCACTTATCATTTCTTTCATAATAACTGTGCTATTATACCTTTTATATTTTATCAAGGATAAACCTTTTTTTAAAAATCTTTCTAATTTTTTATTTGAATGGACAATATTAATATAATTTGAATCACAAATGTTAGGATAAATTTTATTAAAAACTAAATAATAACATATAGATGTTAAAGAATAAGTATCATTTTCAATAAAATTTTTTTCGATATTTGAATATTTTTCCAAAGAAGAAAATCCTTTAGTATATGAAAAATATTTTTTATTATATTCACCATTTAAAAATCTTGATTCAGAAAAATCAATAATATATACATTATTTTCATTAATAATTATATTCCCTAAGTTAATGTCATTGTGTATTAAACCTAAATCATGAATTCTTTTTATGGCAATAATAATTTTATTAAATATTTCTAGTCTTTCTTTTAATGAATAATTTAATATATTTATTTCATTAAGAGTCTTACCTTTTATTTTTTCATAAAAAATTTCCCTATTATTTTTTTTTATTTTAACTTTTAATATTCTAGGTATAAATGAAATCTCATTTTTTAATAAGAAAAACATGGTATTTATTTCGTAATTAAACATAAAATTATATTCTGGTAAATTAATATTAAATATTTTTTTATAATATTTCATTTCCATAATTCCCACCATTTTTTGCCCTTTTTTTTCTTAATATATTCTACCTTTTTCTCAATATCTAATTTTATTTTTTTTGAATAATTTACTTTATCCATTAATTCTATAGCCTTTTTATATTCTATAAACGCTTTCTCATACTCATCATTTTTTAATAATTTATCACCTTTTTCTATTGATAATTTAATGGTATATTTCATATCATTTTCTAATTTCAATTTATCTTTTATATCTTCAACTTTTTTTATATTTTCCATTTCTATTTTTTTCTTTTGTTTATAAATTAATCTAATTCTACCTTCTAGCTCTTTAATTTTATTGTCATTATGCAACAAATTAGCATAATAAAGTGATTTTTCAAGAAATGAAATAGATGTAATGTATTCTTTAATCTCATAGTATTCTTTATGTCTATTATATAATTCATTCATTTTACTTTCTAAATTTAATATTTTATTTGATATTTCAATTTCTTTTTTACTTAAATATTCAACTTCTTTATTAAATTCCAATTTACTATATTCTTGCTTTAAATAAATTATTTCTTTTAAACCTTCTGAAATATTTTGGTCTAATAAATCATCAATTTTAAGATATCTCTTATCCAATTTTATTTTTAAATTATCTAATATTTTAAAATTATTATTTTTTCTATCTTCTAAATCATTTATATCTATTTCAAATTTTGATTTTTTATATACCTCTATTAAATTATTTAAAATATCAGTATTTTTAATTATGTCCTCTCCAACTAAAAATAATTCATTATTTTGTTCAATTATTAATTTGTCTAACTCAGCTATATCCTTATTAATATCTATTAATAATTTGGGCGAGATGTCCTCTATCTTATTTTTTATATTAACATATTCATTTTTGGCTTTTAAAAATTCTCTATTTTTTATCATTTTTTTTGTTATATTTTTAATTTCAAAAATATTTTTAAATATATTATTTTTATTCTTCTCTAAGCTTAACTTATTTTTTAACTTTTCTCTTTTTTCTATATTCTTACCTGTATAATAAATGTATTTTTTATCTATAAGTATTAACCTATTTTCAATTTCAATTAACTTTTTTTCATTTGATAAATAATCAAAATTATTATTATTCACCTTTGTAAATATGTTTTCAATATGATTAAAACTATTATTTAAATAAATGTTTGATAATATAAAATATATAAATACAAAAAATATTAAAAATAATATTGTAAACTTTATCAAAAAGTTATTATTTGTAAATTTTGATATCTTATTTATTTTAAGTATTTTAAATTCAACAATTTTTTTATTACCTATACGTATTTCTATTAAATCATTTTCAATTAGGGGAAATAGTTCCGTATATCCAATTATATCTCCTTTTTCAATTATTTGATTTTTAAAAAATATTTCATCATCTCTTATTATATTAAAATAATAATATTTCATATATACATAAATTACATTGCAATAATCTGTTAATATACACGATAAATATATTTTAGTATTTTCAATATTTTCAACTATTACCCTATCTTCAAATTCAAAAAGTATTTCTGTAATTAATTTTTTTATATATTTTGAATTAAATACAGTATTTTCTGTAAATCTATAAATTAATTCTTCCATTAAATTATCAAATAATTCTATTTTACCTTGACCTTCAATAAAAATAGATACCCCTATTGTAAATTCTTCAGTTTCATAATATACAAAATGGGTATCCTTTTCATTTATACAACAGGGTAAAATATCTAACTTTTTATTATCCATCAATAATTCCAGTCAAAATTCACACCACAAAGTTCTATGAATATGAATTTGTTCTCCCCCATTTCTATGATATCTAAGTTTAAAATTTGTTTACTTTCATATAAAGCTTTTCCTTGTAAATATACTAATCCACTACTTTCACCTGGAGATATTACAAAAACTCTTTGTTTAGGATTATATGTTATAGAACAATGATTTTTCCTCGCTATTGTTTGATCATTTTCAATACATACATGCATTTCAGAAGATCGACCTATAAAATTTCTTTCATTTATTAATCTATAATCTTTTCCTTTTTCAGATCCAGAAATACATACTAACCATCCTACTACTGGTGAAACATTAGTTTCCTTAATCCAAAAAACTGAGGTTTTAGTATCGCCTTCTAATATTATTGGCTTTTTTTCTTCTTCTTTTTCAATATTTATTTTATTTCCATCGCAATACGGACAATTTGAATATTTGCTTGTATTATACATATGTCCATTACTACATTTCAATAATTTCATTAAATCACACCTTAATTAACCAATATCTTTATCACACCGACATATATAATATCCCCTACCTCAATTAAATATGATTTATTTGGTAATAATTTTTCCTTTATCTTATTTTTTCTTTCTATTCCACTTCCATTTCTAGAATTTAAATCTTCATAATACCATTTTCCATCAACCTTATTTAATAATCCATGTATTCTACTTATTAAATGTGAATACTCATGATTAGATAAATCAATATCTATATCATAATTTTTTTCAGATTTTTTACCTATTACTATTGAAGCTTTATTTTTAATATCCCAAGAATATATATCATAATCAAAATCATCTTTAAGTGTTAATTTTTTTATGGTATCTATACTTAATTTTATTTTTTCATCATTTAATTCTTTTATATATTCCTCTTTTTTTTCTTGTAAGATCTTATTAATATATCTAATATTTCTTTTTCTTTCATAAGGATAATAAAAAAGAAAAAAATACAGTATATAAACATTAAGTAGTGAATAAAAAATAAGTAAACCTTTGTATGAGAATCTAATTGATATAAATAATATAAATATTAGTATTAAAATAATCAAAAATATCATATATTGTGTGTATGAATTAATTTTTTTAAATTTAACTTTACCATAAATTTTTGAATTTGGCATAATATATTTAAATAACTTCACTTTAAATATGGTAAACAATTTTCTCATATTACTCTACTTCTACTTTTTTATCAAAATCAAATTCTTTGTTAGATTTTGCTAACATATTTAATATTTCATATAGTTTAATTAATATTTCTGTATTTGTCATTTTTTCTTTATAATATTTAAATTTAGTAAATATATATTTTTTCAATACTTCAATATTAATTGTTTCTATATTACATAAAGATGATATCCATAAATCCATACTTTCTTCAAGTTTTAATTCCATCATTTTATTAGACCATATTTTAAGTAATTTGGGATTAATTCCTGTCTTAGAATATTTAACTTCATTAATGTTTAAAGAATTATATTCTTTTGAGAATTTTTTTAATTCATAATCATAATTTTTTAAAGTTGCACCATTTCTTAAATTAAATCTTACAACTTCCATAGAATCAATTTCTTCAATTTTACTTATCTTTAAATATATCTTTTTATTTACAGTATATTCTTTTTCATAATTTTCTGTAACTATGTATACTATAAATTCACCTTCATCATCAGGAATGTTAATATAAATTTTTTCATCTAATAATATAACTTCATTGCTAAATTTATATATTCCTTTATCTATAAATATCTTTTCACCATCAGTTGTAGGATGTAATCCTGAAATTATTCCTTCTTCATAATCAATATATTTTAAAAAGTTAGCACTATCTATATTTTTATTTATTGATAATAAATCTACACTTCTTAATACTGTCTTAGTTGAAAACTTAGGTACAATATATTCATTTTCTAACATTTAACCCCCTATTTTTGATATCCACCTTCAATTACTATTTCTTTTATTTTTTCCTTTTTTTGCCTAATTTTTAATAAGAAAGTTCCATTACCATTCTTTTCATCAAAATATTCATTATAATCTATTAGAAATGCATTAGTTAAATTTACTTTTCTAACTACATTTCCAGCTAAAATTATTTCAAGAGTAACATTTTTATATGCTTCTAAGTCTTCTGCACTAACCAAGGACCAAAGTAATAGTTTTCTTGTCGGATCTTCAACATCATTTTGACCTATACTAGGTATTATCTTACCTTCTATTTCAAGTCCTATACTAAGATCTGTGGATCTTGCATTAGAGCTATCATTTGTATCTGATAAAAACTTAACACTTACAATATTTTCTTGCTCTACTGTAAATTCTTCGCTACTTCCTTTTAAATTCAACTTAAATCCCATTAATTACCCCACCTTTAATTAGTTTTATTTATTTCAATTTTAAGATTTTTAACTTCTCCAAGGAATACTAAATTCAATTGACAAGTATTATTTTGTTCATCTATTACATGTGATATATCATCACCCTGTCTTAATATTGCATTTACTGTTGTAGATTCTTTTAACCAAATACTCTTTTGGCTATTTGGACTATTACTAAAAAAATAATTTAATTTATCTGATTTAAAATCATTACTCATAAATCTTAATAGTCTTTCTATATAGGTCGTTGTTAAAGTTTTATATATACTCTCGTAATTATTATTACTTGTTTTATATAAATTTCTAGCCTTATAAACTGTTATATTCTTTACCTTTTCATTATTTATTTGTGCTTGTTCAGATGCAAAAATAAATCCATAATTTTTACTATTTATCTCTTCTTTTATTCCAACCGTAAATCCACTAATTTCACGTGCCATTACTGTTCTTACAATTAATGAATTATCTTCTGCTTCTATGTTAAATCTAACACCTGGATTATTTGATACATTTTTAAATCTTTCTTTTAAATAAATAGGACATTGATATGCTGCAACTAATCCAGCAGCTATATATGCAGCATCTATATAAATCCCGTCTAAGAAAAATTCTAAATTATCTCCATCGTTGAAAAATACTCCATCTTCATTTATAATTGCTTTTTTATCAATTTTAATTCCAGATTTATCTTTTGGTATTAAAGTTAAATTAGGTAAAACTGGTATAATGTATTCTGAAAATTTACTATTTTCTAATACCTGTGTTTTTTCAACATACTTATTAATTCCATATATAGCAAGATTTTCAAAAGTATTCTCATTATTTCTTTCAAAACTAATAAAAGTCTGTACTTTATGTTTATAAAGTATTTCCATTAAATTAGATAAATCCTGTACAGTATTTACATTTTTTGATTTAATATCATTATTACCACTAAATATATTTTTACTACTCTTCTTGAAGTCATCTTTTAATGAAATGTTTGGAAAAATAGAAAACCATATTGTATTTTCAAATTCATTTTTATCATTAACAGTTCTTAAATATTTTTCTATTTTTTCTCTGTTTTTAACTTGAATTAATAATTCATTGTCAACATTAGTAATAAGTAATTTTGGTAGCATTCCTTTAGTATTTACTGAATATTGATCAAAGAATAATTTAACCCCCATAACCTTCTCTATTAATTCTTTAGCAATCTTGATAAAATCTTCTTGAGAATTTTTATACAGTTCTAAATATTGATTATAGTTATTTACTTCTTTTTCAAAATCAATTTTAAGATTATTAGTCGTTATCGGAACATATGTTCTTTTAATTAAATTAGCTACATAATTATTTGGCTTTTCAATACTTTCATAATAATCATTTTCAAATATTTCTAATAATTTTTGACTATTATTTGGTAAAAGTTTTACAGTTTCTAATTCCAACTGATCCTCTATAAATTCTATTTCTCCTCCATCTGAAAATTCTAAATAACCCAGTTTTATTTCCTCAATATTTACATTTTCTTTATTCTCTCCAATTTCAAGTCTAGTTTTTATATCTTCTATAGCTAATGGTAACATCGCTAAAATATTATTGTAATTTTTTGATGCTTCTTGAAATTTATAATTTAATAAATCTCCAACATCAAGTTTTTTAGGACTTTTATCGCTTAAAGCTTCATATTTTGCAAATAGATAATTGATTTCTTTTCTTTGTTGTTTTATATTTTCTATTATTTTTCTCGGTGATATTAACTCTAAAATATCCTCAAATTTAAAATCTACATTTTTCTGATCTAAATTTTTTCTATTTTCAATCAATGTTGATAACATTCTTATAAAAGTATTTTCATTATTAATATATATTGTTGTATACATAGAATCTGGAATATTTTCATTTTTTGTAAGTGTATATCCAATTCTTTTATTTTCAACATCCATATATGAATAAATTTTTGGTTCAAATTTTTCTAAAAATTCATTAAAATCTGATACTAATAAATGCTTATTTATTTCTTGAATTTTTTCATCATCTAAACTACTAATATTTTCAACATCACCTATTAAAGTTAATATATCATAAACCTCTTCATTAAATTTTTCGAACAGTAATGTACGATTTGTTTGTTTTATAACCTCCAATAACTCTCCCCCTTATATATCAATTAACCCCCTAAAATTTCCCAACTAACCTCCTTCCATTAATTGATAACTCATTATATTATTTTTTAATTTTAATGTCAAGTATTTTTTAATTTTATTTTAATTAAAGTAATTTTTGAAATAAAAAATGTACCATCTTAGGTACATTTATATTAT
Source organism: Streptobacillus notomytis (assembly GCF_001902585.1). NCBI lineage: Bacteria > Fusobacteriati > Fusobacteriota > Fusobacteriia > Fusobacteriales > Leptotrichiaceae > Streptobacillus > Streptobacillus notomytis. The sequence continues at coordinate 62,501 of NZ_LKKV01000034.1, forward strand.
TTTTTAATTATCTCAATATATTTAATATTCATATTATGTTTAGATAAAAATAAATGTTCAAATTCTGTTTTTATATTATCCAAAGTCTTTTCGGAATTATGTAAATCATCCGTATGATAAACAACTTCATAGTTTTTACTATCTTTTATTAATTCTAAAATATCTAAATAATAATTCAAATGATCTGTTTTAAAATATATTTTTGAACCTGATTTTAATACTACATCTAAATCATTTAAAAGTTTAGGTCCAAATATTCTTTTATGTTCCTCGTTTTCCCAAGGATCTGGAAAATTAATATACAGACCTGAAAGTTCATTATCACCTATAAATTCTTTAAGTGAATTCACTCTCTTTTTTAGAAATAGTAAATTGTTCAAATTATTTTTTTCTGCTTTTCTCGCAGCTTGAACTAATCTTTTTAATCTAAGTTCAACACCTAAAAAATTAATATTAGGATTTTGTAATGCTTTATTATTTGTAAAATTAGCACTTCCACTTCCAATTTCTAAATGTAATTCATTATTATTTTTAAAATAAATTTCATTCCACATACCTTTTGCATTCAAAATTTCTTCATCATCAAATATTAAATGATTAGGATATTTTGGCATTTCATACATGTATATATTATAATGTTTTTTGGGCTTATCAAAAAAGTATTCCCAAAGTTCTTTGTTCCTAAATTTCATGTTTATTTATTTTATATATTCCTTTACAAGTTTTTCTATATCATATTCCTTAATTACTCTTTCAACTATTTCATTTTTAACTTCTGCAATTTTTGCATTAAGTAAATTATCTCCAACATATTTAAATAATTCTTCTTGAGAATAATTTTTAACTGCTTCAAAATTTTCTTTTGAGAATTTTTGCATTTCATCTAATACAGTTTGATTAGAAATTATTGCTTTTTCTTCAATTAATTTATTTAAATAATAATTAAGTCTTGCATCTTTTTTAATTAATTCTATTTCTTCATTATTTTCCTCAAAAAAATTATCTTTTTTAGCATTTTCTTTCAATACATTTATTAATAATATAGATTTAATTAAATTTTCATTTCCTTTTGTAAATAATATATCTTCTTTTGATAAAACAACATTATTATCCATTTCATTCATCAATTTTTTAACTAAATCTTCAAATAATAAATAGTTTGATTGTTCGGTTAAATCTTTTTTTATAATTTCTCTTGCTTCATTAAATGGTATTTTATTTTGTTCAAAATATTCTTTATTTTTGTTATATACTTCTATAATAGAATTTTCATTAACCATAACTCTTGGTTCAACTTTTTTTCTCATATATAATTCTAAAACTAAATTTTCTTCGCTAAACCATATATTTTTCTTATCACTTTCATCAAATTCATAATTTAAACTTTCATTATATATAGCTTTCGAAACTAAATTCATTTTTATTGCTTCTTCATTTTTATTGAATATTTCTATTTCTTTTTTAGTTAACTTTAATTCCATAGTATCATCCTTTCAAAAAAAATGGTGACTAGGAAGGGACTCGAACCCTTATGATTTCTCGGCAGATTTTGAGTCTGCTGCGTCTACCGATTTCGCCACCCAGCCATCTACAATAGTTTAACATAATTTTTTCAAAAAAACAAGATAGAACAATGTTCTATCTTATTTATCAGAAAATATTATCTTAATGCAATCTCTACTCTTCTATTTAAATATCTTCCTGTTGAATTCTTATTTGTTTCCACAATATTACTATATCCTGATGAACTTACCTTTCTTATAGATATACTTCCATCTAATCCTAATTCTCTTAATTTTTCAGCAACTTTATTTGCTCTCCTTAACCCCAATTCAAGATTGAAATTTTCATTTGATACATTATCTGTATACCCTGTTATATATATTTTTCTGTTCTTAAAATTAATGTTTAATTCTTTCACAATATTCCTAAGTATATCTATTTGTGAACTTGTTAATTCTGATGCTCCCATCTTATATCCATTTAATGTATATAGATCATCTTCATTTACTTTAATGCTTTCATAATTTTTTAATTTTTCTCTAAATCTTTCAAGCTCTTGACATATGTTACCATTTTGTTTATCTAATTTATCATTTAAAGCATTCAATCTTTCTAAATAAATATTAATAGTTGTATCTTTTTCTTTTGAATCATTATCATAACCTCCAAATTGATAACTTATTCCTGCTCCTAATGCTAAATATCCTTTTGTATTAAGTGATCCACTTGCTCTATACACTATATTATCATTTGTTCCAGAAAATCCTAAAGCAAAAGCATTCTCTCCATTATAGTAAGCATATGATCCTGAAAGATTATGTCCTTTCTTATTTACTTGTAATAAATTTGCCATTGCTATTGCATTTGCTATTCCACTATTTGCTGCAACTCCTTTTTCTATATCTTTTTTAATTTTATCTGATAAATCTACATTAACTTCATTTCCATTTGCTTTTGTTATAATATGATCAGAACCCTTAATTTTAAAATTCAGTCCACTATTTTTATTTAACATTTGTTTTTCTGTAGTTCCACTATCTCCATCAAATGATAAGGTATTTGTAGATAATTTCTCTAATTTTTCACTCGTTTCTTTATTTTTATCAAAATTCTCTTTTATTGAATCATGTATAGTATTCTTACTAGTTCCACCAATATTTGACATAGTTATTTTACCATTTATATCCAAATTTGCATTAGAACCAAAAATATCTTTAACTGAACTTGCAAAATATCCAAAAATCTTATTTGTTGAATAAAGTTGTGAACCATTTATTGCATCAGTAGATGTGCTACTTATTTGTCCTGCTGCAACATTCTGTAGTTGTCTTTCCTTATCTTTATCTCCTATAGATACTACTGAAACAGGATTATTTCCTGCAAATCCATTATATTTTATATTTTCTATTGTAACTTCATTTGTTTTTACTGCATTTGTTGTCTTACTATTAGATCCTATAGCTACTGATTTTTCTGAATTGGCCTCTGCTTGATCACCTATTGCTATTGAATATTCTCCTTTAGTTTTAGCTTCATTTCCTAGTACTATTGAAAAGGCTTTTCCAGCTTTTGAATTACTTCCTATTGATATTGAAGTCCCTCCTTCAGCTTGTGCTTTATATCCTTGTGCTATTGCATAATTTGCTCCAGATTTTGCTCCATATCCATGTGATATTGAAGCGTATCCATCAGCTTGCGCTTCATACCCTTGTGTTACTGCAGCATATCCTTCACTTGAACTTTTATTTCCAATTGCTATTGAGTATTCTCCACCATGTTCTGTTTTAGAACCCACACTAATACTATTTTTATTTTGATCTCCTATTCCATAATATATTGGTTTTATTTCATAATTCATACCATTTCGTTTTTTTAATCCTTCTGGCATTAAATCTGTAGTTTGTCTATTTGCAAAAATATTTTCTATTGTCAAAAATGTAATAAATAATAATAGTATGTTAAATAATGATTTATTTTTTTTCATATTAACCTCATTTCTTTTTATTATATTTTTTAAACTACCAACTTATACAGAATATTATAATAAAATTCTTAAATAGTTTTTTATTTCAATATTCTCGATAAAAATTCTTTTGTTCTTTCGTTTTTAGGATTAGTAAATATCTCATCTGGATGTCCTTCTTCAAGAATAATTCCACTATCCATAAAAATTATTTTATCAGAGACTTCTCTTGCAAAATCCATTTCATGTGTTACTATTATCATAGTTAAACCTTCATCTGCCAGTTCTTTTATAACTTTTAAAACCTCTCCAACCATTTCAGGATCTAACGCAGATGTTGGTTCATCAAATAATAATAATTCTGGATTTACAGAAAGTGCCCTTGCTATTGCAACTCTTTGTTTTTGTCCACCAGATAATTGATTTGGTCTGGCATTAATAAATTTGGACATTCCAACTTTTTCTAAATATTTTATAGCGTTATTTCTTGCTTCTTCTCTTGTTCTACCTAAAACACTTATTTGTGCTAACATACAGTTTTCAAGTACATTTAAATTATTAAATAAATTAAACTGTTGAAACACCATCCCAACCTTACTTCTATATTTATTAAGTGATATTTTCTTATCCTTAATATCAATATCTTTATATGTAACATTACCGTCATCATATGTTTCAAGTAAATTTAAACATCTTAATAAAGTGGATTTTCCTGATCCCGAAGAACCTATAATTGAAATAACTTCACCAACATTTACTTCAAAATTTATTCCATTTAATATATTTCTTTTACCATAACTCTTTTTTAAATTCATAACTTTAATTATACTCATATTTATCCCTCAATTTCATATTCTTTATTTCCATCCATTTTCTTTTCTAAGTATCTAAATAATTTAGATAATGAATAAGTTAATACAAAATATATAGCACAAGTAATAACAAAAACTTCATAATATCTTACATGTGAACCTACTATAGATTTTGAAGTAGTAAATAATTCTGTAACACCTATAGAAAATAGTACAGAAGTATCTTTTATATTAATAATAAATTCATTTGCAACAGATGGCATTACATTTCTAATGGATTGAGGAAGTATAACTTTTCTCATAATATTAAAATGATTCATCCCCAATGCCTGTGCTGCCTCATATTGACCTTTTTCAATTGAGTCTATTCCACCTCTAATAATTTCAGTAATATATGCCCCAGTATTATATGAAACTATTATTAAAGCTGATGTTAGTGCTGGAATATTTATTCCAGTTATTTGTGAAAATCCATAATAGAATATTATTGCTTGAACTATCATAGGAGTTCCACGAATAAATGTTACATATATTGATACAAAATATTTAAATATGTTGTATGTAAATATTGATAACCACGAGTTTTTATTAACATTTCTTTCATCTCTTAATAAAGATAATATTAATCCGATAATAAATCCAAAAAAAGTTCCTATTAAAGATAAATTAATTGTAGTTAATGTTCCTTGTAAAAAATCTTTCCAATAATTAACAATAAAATATTTTATCCAACCAAAGAAATTAACAGGTAATACATCTGAACTTTGATTAGGTTGTGTTTCTATTGCTCTTTTCATTATTTCTTCTCTTTGTTCAATAGAAATTTCAGATAATATCCTATTAATTTTATTTCTAAGTTCAATATTACCTTTTTTTAATGCTATAGCAACATTTACATCATCTCTATCATATTTAAACCCATTATCTTTAGAAAACTCAACAAAGTATATATTAGGATTGGATATTTTAGCTGATAAAGCTCCTGGTTTTTCAGAAATATATCCATCTATTTTACCTGATGCTAATGCAACAATCATATTAGAAAAATTTTCACTTGCATTTTCTTTTTTTAATCCCATTATTTGATCTAATACAGTATAATGAAACGTATTTAACTGTGCTGTTAATTTACTATTAGAAAATTCTTGTATATTCTTAGCAGCTAAATATTTAGAATCATTTTTTACAACTATTACTAAATCTGATTCATAATAAGGATTTGTAAATTCTAAATTTTCTTTTCTTTTTTTAGTGGGTGACATTCCTGCAATTACGACATCGATTTTATCTGAATTTAATGCTGGTCCTAATAATGAATCCCAATCACTTTGTACTATTTCTAGTTCCATATCAAGTTTTTCTGCAATAATTTTTGCTATTTCTACATCATAGCCACCAACATAACCATTTCTCAATTTTACTGCACCATTTCTATCATCACTTTGAAACCAATTAAAAGGTGCATATCCTGCTTCCATTCCTACCCTTAGCTTATCCATACCTAAAGAAAAAACAGATAATATTAGAAATACAAATAATACAATTTTTCTTTTCATACTTTTTCCTTTCTAAATAAAAAAACTGATAGAATTCTATCAGTAAGTATAAAAAAATAACTATACTTAACCAATAGCTCAACATTATATTTTATAATGACAGTATTATAAATGTTATTTATAATCCCACCTATGTAGTTGTCAAATACATAAGTTCGGCAATTTCCCCTTTCAAATTTAATCATCACATTGACTAGTTCATAAATTTTACTGTTGAATTTTGCACCTCTATCTCGTTATTTGGTATATACTAGCATATTATTTCTAAAATGTAAAGAAAATAAATAAAAAATATCATTAATGTAAAATTTACACTAATGATATTCATTTTAATAGCCTTCATATATAATATTTTCTAATTCAACTGGTTCTGTACCAGAAATAAATAAAGCTTCTCTAGCATTAACACCATCACTATCAAGTAATCCTGATTTTAAATCTATGATTTTCTTAACTAATTTTTCTGTTTCAATTCCATCTTTAATAAATTCAAAACTACCTATATCAAAGTTTCCTAAATTAACAACAGTTTGCATATAATTTTTCCATATAGGTAATGCAGCACTAGCTCCACTCATTCCACGTCCCATAGATTTATTATCATCATTTCCAACATAAACTACAGTTACTAAAGTAGGTGTATATCCAGTAAACCAAGCAGAAATATAATCACTCGTTGTACCTGTTTTTCCTGCTACTGGTACATCATCACCTTTTGCATATAATTGTGCTCCTTTACCTCCCCCATTTTTAACAACTGATTCCATCATATGTGTTATTAACGCAGCATATTCAGGTTCTAAAACCTTTTCTTTACTTGTATCTGCTTCATATATTACATCACCAAATCTATTTTCAATCTTATAAATAAATTGAGGTTCAATTTTATTTCCACCATTTGCAATTATTGAATAAGCTTTTGCCATATCTATAGGTGAAAGAGTTATAGAACCTAAAGATGTAGTTAAATCTTGAGGTATATCTTCTTTTGAAAATCCAAAACTTTCCCAAAGTGGATTAAATTTCTTAAGACCAATTAAATCTAAAGCTTTTACAGCAACAATATTATCAGATATTTCTAATGCCTTAAGAAGTGTTAAATTGTTTCTAAATTTCCAATCATAATTTTTAGGGGTCCATTTACCAAATGTACTTGGTGAATCTTCAAGTGTGGTTGCCATAGTATAATTATTTAAAAGTGCTGCTAAATATATAAAAGGTTTAAAAGATGAACCTGGCTGTCTTTTAGCATTTAATGCTCTATTAAAATCACCTTTTTGATATTTTTTACCTCCAACCATTGCTTTAACAAATCCATTTGAAGGATCAATAGAAATTAGTGCAGCTTCTAAATTTTTTCTATTTCTTAAATTATTATTACTTGCAAATGCTTTATAAGCAGCTTTTTGCATGTTAATATCTACTGTTGCATAAATTTTATATCCATTAAATAATAATTTTTCATCTTCTTCTGTAGTAATTTGAAGAATTTTTTTAACTTCATTAATCACTATAGTTGTAAATTCTGGAGAAATATTAGATTTAGATATTCTTTCATCATCTGATAAATGTTTAGTATCTAAATTAACAAAAAATATATTTTCCTGTTTTGCATTCTCATATTCTTCTCTAGTTATAGCTCCATTTTTATACATTAAATTTAATACAACCTTTTGTCTTTCTAAAGCATTTTCTAATTTTGAATATTTAGCAGGTGATTTTGGTATTGAAGCTAATATAGCTGCTTCTCCAACAGTTAATTCTGAAGGTAATTTACCAAAATAATTTTTAGCAGCATTTTTAATACCATAAGCTCCTCTACCAAAGTTTATAGTATTTAAATATAGTTCTAATATTTCATCTTTTGTATATTTTCTTTCCATTCTAGTTGCTAAAACTGCTTCTACTATTTTTCTTTTTAAAGATCTATCAGGTGTTAAAAATATTGTTTTAATTAATTGCTGAGTTATAGTTGATCCACCTTCACGACCAGTTTTTGTAACATTTAATATTAAAGCTTTAGTAAGTCTTATATAATCAAGTCCATTATGTTCTCTAAATCTTTTATCTTCAACAGAAATAAAAGCATCTTGAAGCATTTTAGGAATTTCACTTATACTTATAGGATCTCTTTTTTCAATAGTTATTAAATCAATTTGATTTCCATTAATATCATATATAGTTGATGGTATTAGTGGTTTATAATTTTCTATTAATTCAGGTGGATAACTCTTATTAACTTCATAAACTATATAGGCTAAACTAAAAAATCCTATAATAAATAAGCTTGCTATAAGCAGTGAAAAATATTTAATTAATTTCTTCATTTGTAATCTCCTCTTTTTTTACTTTAAGCTGTCCACATGCAGCTTGTATATCCTCACCTTTAGTTTCTCTAAGAGTAACATTTATCTTATGTGATAGTAAGTAATTATAAAATTCTCTTTGTTTTTGTAAGCTAGGTGTTTTATATGGTTTTCCTTCCACCTTATTATATGGTATTAAATTTACTAAATGATTAAATGATTTCATAAACTTCACCAAGGCAACTCCATCTTCTTTTTCACAGTTAAAATCATCAATTAATATATATTCAAACGTAATTCTATTTTTTGTTTTATTTTGATAATTTAATAATGAATTTTTTAATTTATCTAATGGATTAATCTTATTAATAGGCATTAATTCACTTCTTCTTTCATCGTTAATACTATGTAATGAAATAGCTAGTCCAACTTGTTTTTGATCTTCTGAAAATTTATCTATTTCTTTAATTAATCCTGAAGTTGACACAGTGAAATTTCTTTTAGAAAAATCTTGGCCTTCCTTTGAATTAAGTATATTTATAGATTTATTAACTGCCTCATAGTTTAAAAATGGCTCACCCATACCCATATATACAACATTAGATATTTTATCATTTTTATCCTTCAAATAATTTTGTAAATAATAAAATTGCATTAATATCTCTGAAGCTTTTAAATTTTTTTCAAATTTCATCATACCCGTTGCACAAAAATCACACTTTAAAGGACAACCAACTTGAGATGAAACACATATACTATATCTATTTCTATATTTTAATAAAACCGATTCAATTAATTTTTTACCTGGTAATGAAAATAAGAATTTTATAGTTTCTTTATCTTTAGATACTTGATGTGTAACGTATTTTAATGTTCCTATTTCAAATTTTTCTTTTAATAATTCTCTTGTTTCTTTAGAGATATTAGAAAATTCATCAAAGTTAAACACCAATTTTTTATGTAACCATTGATAAACTTGTAAAGCATTAAATTTTTTTAAACCTAATTCTAAAAATATTTCTTCTAATTCCTTTAGAGATAAATCTAAAATATCAATTTTAATCATTTTTCTCCTATAATCCAAATAATTTTTCAAATCCTAAATTTGCAAGTTCAATAAATTTATCTAACTCCTCTTTTGTAAATGTAGTATCTTCACCTGTTCCTTGTATTTCAATAAATTCTCCCTTGTTATTCATAACTATATTCATATCTACATCAGCATGTGAATCTTCATAAAATTCTAAGTCAAGAAGTAACTCATTTGAAACCTTTCCTACACTTATAGCTGCGACCTTTGCTTTAATAGGATTTTCATTCAACACACCTGATGAAAGTAATTTATTAATAGCTATTTCCATAGCTAAATAACCTCCTGTAATTGAGGCTGTTCTTGTTCCTCCATCAGCTTGAATTACATCACAATCTACAATTATTGTTCTTTCACCTAATTTTTTCAAATCAAGTGCAGCCCTTAATGATCTTCCTATAAGTCTTTGTATTTCCATAGTTCTACCACTTAATTTACCTTGACTTGATTCTCTTTTATTTCTCGTATTAGTTGATCTTGGTAACATTGAATATTCAGCTGTTACCCACCCCTGTCCTAAATTTTTAAGAAAAGGTGGTACTTTTTCTTCTATAGTAACATTACAAATTACTTTAGTATTTCCAAATTCTATTAAAACTGAACCCTCTGGATATTTTATATATTCTCTAGTTATTTTTATTTCTCTTAATTCATTATTTTTTCTATTATTATTCCTCATTAATTACCTCTTTTTTTCTTATTATTATATCATAAATATATGGTAAATACAATTTAATTACACTGTTTAAACTATGTATTTACCATTTTCTATATTATAATTTTCTTTCAAATATTCTAAAAATTGTTTACCAACAAAATCTACAAAATTACGATGTATTATATCTAAAATTTTTTTATCAAGCATAGTTATAGAAATTAATTTCCTAATTTTTTCTACATTATTTGCATTAATTCCATTTACTGCTATACCTTTTGTTTCCCTATTATTAATATTTTTAGACAAAACAAAATATATCTTTTCATTATTAATAGAATTAATAATTTTAAGTATTTCTAACTGATTTTTAGCATATACATAAATATCATACATATTTTCATAAGATATAATATCAAGTAATATTTCTTTATTAATTTTTTCTGAAATATTTTCATATATTTCATCATTTATCTCATCTAAATACAATTTAACATTATATATATTTTTATCATTTTCAAGTTTATTAAACTTATAATCAAGTATACCTTCATCATCATTTTTAATTTCTTCAAGTAATGATAAAACATTTATATTATTTTCTATTTTAAAATCTAATATAAAGTATGTATATCTATCATCATCTAATGAAATTGGAATATAATTATATGGTTTACCATATTCATTTAATCTTGATAAAATATTTCTTCTTGAAAGATAAAAATAAGGTGTATTTTTATCTAAAGTGAAATTGATATAATAATAATTTTTATTTTTATTTATTATTTCAAGCTCTTTTTTTAAATTAAACATGTTAAAATTTAACTTATATCTTAAATCCATTATTTTTTCTACATCATTAGTACTATACAAATTATATAATGATTCAAAATTTAGCAACGTTTCAAATATTAAATATTTAAACACGAAAAATTGATAAGGGTATCTTTCAATATACACAAATATTTTTTTAAGTGTAGAAACTATACTAATATCCTCATTATTTCCTAAAAAATATATATTATTTTCAACCTCATTAATAATCTTAGTTAAATATACAAATTCTTCTTCTTTTGGATTTTGAATTTGAACTAATATTTTTTCTATTTGATTAATTTTTTCTAAAATTTCCTTTATATATTTAATTTTCATATTAACCTTTCAATATATCAATTATACTTTCTATATTTAATATTTTAGCTTTTTTAACCGATCTTAATAATACCTCTCCCATATATATTTTTGATTTCTCATCTTTATTAAAAAATATATCTTCAAAATAATGCTGTTTATTTACATCTATTATCGTATATTTATTATTTGTTTTAATTAACAATCCAAGTCTATCCTTTTCTTCAATTTCTATTGGTAATTTAATATATTCTATATCATTATTTTTATACTTATAATAATTATATCCATTTAAATTACTTATATTCTTATTATCAAACTCAAAGGTATCAACTATATATTCAGTATTTATTACATACGTTTTATTAATTTCACTAAAAATAAAACCATTAATAAATAATATTTTAAATGGTATATTAATATTAAATTTCATAATATCATCAATATATGATATAGAAACTTTTCCATCTAATTCATTTATTAAATTATTTATTTTAATTAAGTTCATTATTTTTTCTTTTTCTTCTAAATCTTCTAAAGCATTGATATAATTTTTATTTAATATACTTAATAATATATCCTTTTTAGTATATGATTCACTATTATTTAATATATTTGATTTTAAAGCATTATTATATATTTTATCAATATCTAAATCATTACCTTTTTCAACTATCTCAATAATTAAATTATATTTTTCTTGTTTTAAATTTAATTCTAAACTATACTTTTCTTTACAATTAATATTTGAATTTTTAGTTTCAAAAAATGATAAAACAGAATTATGCAATACATCAATTAATGGTTCTTTAATCTTATCAAACATCGTTTTATCTATTTTTATATCATTATGACTAATACTAAATTTTATATTCAATCCCAATAAAGATATATATTCTTTTATTATTTTTTCAATTGCATACGTTTCTTTTTTAATATCTATTATTCTTAAAGAAAAAGTCTCACGCTTTAAATCATATTTTAAACTAGATAATAATTTTAATTCTTTTAAAAAATCATTTTTCTTTTTATCATCTATATATTTAGTAAATTTATTTAAATTTCTTCTAATAAAATAAATATCATCAATTTTTTCTATTATATTATTTATTTGTTCTATAGAAACACTGATATTATGAGTCCCATCATTACTTACTTTAGTTTTAGATTTTACTAATTTTATTTCAGGAAATAGTAAAAGTTGTGTGTTTATATCCTTATCAAAATTTACAACCTCATATTTAATGTATGAATATAGTTTAAATGGATTATAATATTCTAATTTAACATTTTCATAAAAAATATAATCTTTTTTTATAATTTTACAGTTTTTATCTAAAAAATCATGAATTTCATCATACCTAATATTTTTAATCTCTATATCATCTTTAAAATATACTTCTACTATAAAATTTTCACTCATTTTTTACTCCTAAATAAAGTATTTAATAAAATAATAAACTATGGGCAACACAAATAATGCACTATCAAATCTATCTAAAAAACCTCCATGTCCCATAAGTATTCTACCACTATCTTTAACTCCAAATTCTCTTTTAAATTTAGATTCAAATAAATCTCCTAAAACTGAAAATATTGCTATTAATATTGATAAAATAAATAATTTAATAACATTTTGAGAAATAAAAACTCTGTCAATTTTTTCAACATAAGTTAATATTTTAAAATATGATAATAAATTTACTAAAAAATTATATATATATTCAAAATAAAGCCCTACAAGAAACACTCCTAAAATACCTCCAAAAAATCCTTCTATAGACTTTTTAGGACTTATTTTTTCAGATAATTTTTTCTTAAATATTTTACCTCCAATTAACATTCCAACTATATATGCAAATGTATCTGCAGCCCATATACTAAAAAATGAATATAGCAATATAATTCTACCATTATGTAGACCTTCTCTAATAGATACCATATATGAACTAAATAAAGGAATATAAATAATACCAAATAATGTAAGCATCAATTCATTAGTAGAATTTTTAATTCTTGATGATAATATTTGCATAGTTGCTATAAGCAATGTAGCAAAGATAATATATCCTCCAACATCAAAGATAATACTTTCTTTATTCAATATTTTTATATATCTAAAGAAAAAACTAATATCTTCTCTATAATATATAAAAATAGGTAAAAACATTCCTATTAATATTCCTGTTTTATAATATACTATGTTACCTTTATTTTTAAGTATAGTGTAAAATTCATGTAATGCTATCGCTATTACTATCACATTAAATACTAAAAATGATACTTCACCAGAAAGTAAAATATATATCAATAAAGGTAATGCTAATATTATCACAAATAATCTGCTTAACATTTTATTCCTCCAAATCTTCTCTCTCTACTTATAAATGAAAATATTGATTTATATAATTCTTCTTGAGTAAAATCAGGCCAAAGTAATTCACTTACATATATTTCTGAGTAAGCTATTTTCCAAAGTAAAAAATTGCTTATTCTAAAATCATTACCCGTCCTAATAACCAAATCAACATCAGGTATAAAACTATTATACATATTATTTGAAATATTATTTTCATTTATTTCTAAATTTTGTTCAACAATTTTTTTTAAAGCATCTACAATTTCTAGCCTACCTCCATAATTAAATGCTATATTTAATACTAATTTATTATTTTTTTTTGTTAGATTCTCAATATGTTCAATTTGTTTTATCAATGATGAAGATAAATTAAGCTTACTTCCACTAATACAAACTCTAATTTCTTCTTTCATAAATTTTTCTTCATTTATTTTAAGATATCTTGTGAATAATTTCATAATAGCTGATACTTCAAGTTTTGGTCTTTTCCAATTTTCTGTGGAAAATGCATAAACTGTTAAATATTTTATATCTAAATTAATAATATATTCTATTACTTCTTCTAATTTATTAGCTCCAGCTTTATGACCTTCTGTTCTATCTAAATTTCTTTGTTTAGCCCATCTACCATTTCCATCCATTATTATTCCAATATGTTTAGGAAGTTTATCTATATAATTTTTTAATATACTCACTTATTTCACCATCGTTTCTATATACATATATTGGTTTTTCTAATACAAAACCATTTTTAGCCCCTTTAACTATTTCTACCATACAAATTAATGCCTTATCATCATTAATTTTAGTATATATAGGTTTAACTCTTTTAATTTCAAGACAAGTATCTTTTAATAACTCTATTATTTCTGCAAGTCTTTCTGTTCTAAAAATTAAGTAAAGACTTGCATTATTTTTCAATAAATAAGTAGAAATATTAAGTATTTCCTTTATACTTAAAGTATTTTCAACCCTTGCATTCCTTAAATTTATATTCTTCTTTAATTGATTTTCATCACTATGAGTAAAATATGGTGGATTAGATACTATAATATCATATGTTTGCTCTTGTAAAAATTTCCTATAATTCAAAATGTCTTCGTTTATAAAAAATACATTGTCAATATTATTGTTTTTTAAATTTTCTAAAGATATATCATATGAATCTTTGTTAATTTCAACACCTGTAATTTCAGCTGATGTTTTTCTTCTAAGTAACATGGAAATTATTCCAAATCCTGAACCTATTTCAAGAATTTTTTTTGATTTTCTATTTATATTAACATAATCAGCAATTAACATAGAATCAAGTGTAAAAGATTGCAAACCTTTTATTTGCTCAATTTTCATTCCAGCAACATCAACAATATATTTTTCCATAATTTATTCTCCTTACATAGACAAAAAACTATACCTAAGTATAGTTTATTTACTTTTTACCTGTACTCCCAAATCCACCTTTATTTCTTACTGTATCATTTAATATATCTGTTTCTACAAAATCTACCTTAATATATGGAGTAATAACAAGTTGTGCTATTCTTTCAAATTTTTCAATTATATAATCCTCTTTACTATGGTTATGTAATGCAACCATTATTTCTCCCCTATAATCACTATCTATTACTCCTACTTTATTTGATGGTGCAATTCCTTTTTTAAATGCAAGTCCACTACGGGCATACACTAATCCTACTAATCCTTCGGGTATTTCAAGTGCAATTCCAGTTTTAACCATAACTGTTTCTCCACTTTTAATTAATAGATTTTCATCTATACATGAATATAGATCTGCACCTGCTGAAAACTCAGTACCATATGTTGGAATAATAGCATTATCATTTAATTTCTTTATTTTTACTTTCATTTTTCCTCTCCCTTTTAGATGTAATTTTTTTAATATCTTTATATAAAGTCCAATATCCAGTTAAAATACCAAGTAATATAAGTGAAATAATAACTATTTCATTTCTTTTAAAAGATAGAATATTCTCAGCTACAAAATATATACCTAAAAGTAAAACAACAGGAGATAAAATAGTATATACAAATCCTGTAGCAAAAGATAAATACTTACGCAATTTTGATTTGCTTTCTACCTTAGTATTATAAATAAACTCTTCTCTAATCTCATCTCCATCTTCATCTATTCCTTTATTAATCTCTGATTCTTCAATAGTTGAATTGAATTTTGTTTTAGATAATAATTCACTAAATTCAAATTCTTTCATATCTTCTATATTTTTCATAATACCTCTATTTCTTACATACTAAAAATAATCTTGATTCTCCATACTCAGAATTTCTTGCACTATCATATAATTTTAAATTTTTCTCTTTTAAAGTATTTAATACCAAATCAGTGTCATATATTATCTTATTATGTGTTTCTGAATATTTTGTATAAAAATTATCATATTCCTTTACAAATATAGTCATCTCAACTAAATGCTTAAATTTTTTTACTTTTTCATGTCTCATTATACATAAATATTTATCAGTCTCATCAATAAATAAATCATTTTCAAATATTTCATCAAATATTCCTTCTTCAACTATATCGAATATAAAAATACCATTATCTTTTAAGCTATTTTTTACATTTTCTAAAAAAGATTTAAATGAATTTAAATCATTAAAATAATTTACAGTATCAAAATTACACATAATTAAATCATAATCATTACCAAAACTTTCCTTAGTAATATCTCCAACTATAAAATTTATATCTAAATCACTATATTTAGATTGTGCAATTTCTATCATATCATTTGAAAAATCAACAGCAACTACATTATGACCTTCTTTTGAAAACATTGAAGCTATAGTTCCTGTACCACAACCTAAATCCAATACTTTTAATTTTTTACCTTTTGAAAACGACTTTAAAAATTTAAACCATGATTTATAGTCAACAAAATTCATAAATTCATCATATATATGTGCAAATCTTTTGTGTTTCATGATAATTCTTCCTTAACTTTTTCTACTATTTCATTTAATATTCTTTCCATAGTTTCTTTATTTCTAGCTTCAACCATAACTCTTATTAGATTTTCTGTTCCAGAAGGCCTAACTAAAATTCTACCTTCTCCTAATATCTCTTCTTCTTTTTCATTTATATAATTAATTAAATTAATATTTTTATCCCAATCTTTCTTTTTATCTTTTAAAATAGGTACATTTACCATAGATTGTGGCCATAATTTAATTTCTTTTCTAAGCTCACTTAATTTTTTCCCAGATTCAATAAATACTTGCATTAATTGTATACTACTTAATACTCCATCTCCTGTAGTATTATGATCTAACATTATTACATGTCCTGATTGTTCACCACCTAGATTTAATCCTAATTCTCTCATTTTTTCTAAAACATATCTATCTCCAACATTTGCTCTTATCATTCTAATTCCATGTTCTTCAAGATATCTTTCAACACCCATATTTGATAAAACTGTCATTACAACTTTGTTAGAATTAAGCATATCTTTTTTTTGTAAATTTAAGGCAAGGATAGAAACTATTATATCTCCGTCTAAAATCTCTCCTTCTTCATCTACTACTATTAATCTATCTGCATCACCATCATATGCAATCCCTATATTAGCATTAAATAATTTTACAGCCTGACATAATTTTTCAGGATTTGTAGAACCACAGTCAACATTAATATTTTTACCTGTCGGTATATTATTTATAACCTGAACCTCTGCACCTAAATTTTGTAAAACTTTAGCTGCCACTCTGTATGCTGCCCCATTTGCAGTATCTATAACTACCTTATACCCTTTAAAATCAATTTTAACAGTAGTCTGCAAAAATTTTCTATACATTCTTAAATAATCTTCTATAAAAATGAATCTACCCAATTTTTCACCCTGTACTAAATTATCCATTAATTTTTCTCTATTTTCCATAAGTGCTTCTATTTGTATTTCATCTTCATCACTTAATTTAAATCCCGTATTTGAAAATATCTTTATTCCATTATCTTTTATTGGATTATGAGAAGCTGAAATCATAATTCCAGCATCAGCATTTAAAGTTCTAGTTAAAAAACTTACTCCAGGTGTAGGTAAAACTCCAACAAAATCTATATTTACACCCATAGCCGTAAGTCCAGCTGAAAGTGCTGATCTTATCATATAACCTGATATTCTAGTATCAGTACCTAATATTATTTTAGTTTTTTCATTTTCTTTTTTATCTTTTCTTAAGTAATATCCTAAAGCTAATCCTAAATTTGTTACTAGATCAATACTCAAGTCTTTATTTGCTTCTCCTCTTATTCCATCAGTTCCAAAATATTTTCTACTCATCCTCTTCCTTCCATGGACTATACTTACCAATAATAGTTCCTATAATATCTATTTTTTTATTAAGTCTTATTATTTTTTTAGCTTTATTCTTATTTAAATAAGTTAATAATAATTTATCATCAATTTTTTCTAGCTTACAAAAATCAATTTCATCATTAAATTTAACTAAAAAATATTTATTAAGATATTCTGTTAATTCTTTATTTTCTTTTTTTATAACAACATAATCTCCAAAAATAAAATGTCTAAGATTATATGTTTCAATTTTAAGAATATAACTATTAGAATAAATATTTCCAAACTGCTCTAAAATAACTAATCCTTCTTCATATTCTGTAATGTAACCATAATCTGTATATTTTGCTTCAACCTTTATATTTATAGCTTCTTTTTTTATTAAACCTGTTTTCCTAAAAATTTCATATTTTTTAATCATATCAACATCCGTCTCTGAAATTTTTAAAAACTTAATAATTTTATCTATAACTTTCTGAGAAGCACTTCTTTTATTTTTAATAATTCCATTTATATATTGCGGTGTTATTTCAACACTTTTAGCTAAAAATATCTGATTTATATTTTTAATTTCTAGATATTTAGAAATTATTTCACCTGTAGTTATCATATTAATTTGTATTTTCCTTATTTTTTTCTTCTTCTTCCATTTCTAATATCATATTAATCTCTTCAAGTATTATATCTGAATCTAAACCATGCAATTCTATTCCTTCACCAATAGTCTCAGCAGTTGAAATTATACAACCTGAACACCCTAATCCATAACGCATTAAAATATGTGAAACTATAGGATATTTTTCAACTACTTCATCAATATTCATATCTTCATGAACTCTAATTTTCAAAATAATCACCTCGCCTTTAAATTATACTATAAATTAGTATTTTTTTCAATTTTTGTTTTATATGTAAAATTTGCTTTTAATATAAACATATGCTATACTTTTAAAAAATATTTGAAGGTGATATATATGAAGAAAATTGCAGCTTTTTTTGATGTAGATGGTACCATATTTAGAAATTCCTTATTAATAGAACATTTTAAAATGTTAACTAAATTTGAATTTATTGATGAAGCAAGCTTTGTAGGTGATATAAAGCATAAATTTAAAATGTGGGAAGAAAGAAAAGGTAGTTATGATGATTATCTTGATGAATTAGTTGACATATATGTTGATTGTATAAAAAACATTGATCAAAAAGATATAGACTATGTGGCTCAAAGAGTTATAGAAAATAGAGCACAGAAAATTTATGCCTATTCAAGAAATAAGATAAAGGAACATTTAGAAAAAGGACATTTAATAATCATTATTTCTGGTTCTCCATCTTTTTTAGTTGATAAAATGGCTAAAAAATTGAATGCAACTGATTTTATCGCTACAGAATATTTAATTGATGAAAACAACAAATATAATGGTAAAAATATACCTATGTGGGATAGTGAAAGTAAAATAAACGCTATAAAAAATTTTGAAAAAAAATATAATATTGATTTAGAAAATTCTTACGCTTACGGAGATACAACAGGTGATTTTGGAATGTTTGAAATGGTAGGTAACCCTGTTGCAATAAATCCTGCAAAAAGATTATTTAAAAAAATATTAAATCATAAAAAAATTAGAGAAAAAATCAAAATAGTCGTTGAAAGAAAAGACATGGTATACATTTTTGACTCTAATGTTGAATTTATGTAATTTGAAGGGAGTATTATGAAAAACATTAAAAAGATTTTAGGAATTTTGACAGCTTTTGGAGCATTATTACCATTACTAAAAATAACAATAAGTCCAGTAGGTTTTGGAACTAAAACTCTTACATTAGGACTTATAAACTTAGGATTTAAAGCAAATATTATAGCATTTATTATAGCTGGTTTAGCATTATATATGTTTTATTTATCTGATTTTTTACAAGAAAAAATATCTATTGTTTTTGTTACATTAAACTTAGTTTTAGTAACAATTGTTTCTTTAATATTTAGAATGGAAGTTAAGAAAATATTCAGTCAAAATTTAGCAATTAAATTACTTAATATAAATTATTCATATTCTTGGGGATGGATAATATTATTTTTAGGAACTCTAGGTTCTTTCATAATAGTTTTATTCGAAATTAAAAAGACTATGAACAAAAAAGAAGTTATTTCTGAAATAAAACCAGAAAATAACGAAATAGAATTATAATAAAAAAGGTAAAATAGATATGAATTATATCAATTTTACCTTTTTATTTATATTAATTATACTTGTGTTGGTGCAACTAAATATATACTTTCAGCATTATTTTCAACATTTAATAATACTGGTGTTCTTTCATCAAACATTTTCATTTCAACTACATTATTTTCAGATATTGTCAATAAATAATCTAGTATATATTTAACATTTAAAGCTATTTTTAAACTCTCTCCTTCATATATACAATTAATTTTTTCTTTTGAAACAGCTAAATCATTACTTCCTACTACTTCTAATTGATTATCATTAAATTTAAATATAGCTATATCTTTTTTATCATTATTATCTTTAACAAATACAGAAACTCTTCTTAAAATGCTGATTAAATCTTTAGTATTTAACAAAGCCTTTTTATTATTTCTTACAGAATTTAATAATGTTTTGTAATCAGGATATTGCATTTCTACTAATTTAGTTAATATTTCAACATCTTTAAATTTAAATAATATTCTAGTTCCTTCAGATTTAAATATTAATACATCATCTTCCATAACTTTTAATATTTTACTTAAACTATTAACAGATCTCAAAGGTATACTTATACTTAAAGTTTCAATATTGGCTTTTTCTGCAAATTCTTTATTTAAAAATATCAATCTATGTGCATCAGATGAGACAAATTTTAAACCTTTATTATCTATTTCAAATCTAATACAGTTTACTGCTAGTCTATCTAAGTTTAAATAAGCAGCAAATTTAACTCTTTCTAAATCATTAAATAGTTCTTCTCTTTTAAAAGAAAATTCTAACCCATTTGTAATATATGGCTCATTTCTTTTTTCATATTCATAAACAGAAAATTCAGAGCTACTTTTTCCAGAAATTATAGAAATTTTACCATTAGCTTCTTTTATTTCAATTATTTCTTGATCTAATTGTTTTAAAAATTCTTCCATTAATTTGTGTTTTATTATAAATTCACCTTTTTCTATAACTTCACAAGGCAGTTCAGCTTTAATATATAAACCATCTCCCATAGCTTTTAAAAGTAATTTATCATCAAGTGTTTCTATAAAAATACCTGAATTTATTCCATTAGCTTTATCATCAACAATTGCATTTTCAACAATTTGTATTTTTTTTAGAAATTCTTTTCTATTAAGTCTAATATTTAACATAAACTACTCTCCCTTTTAATACATATATTTATATTCTTCTAAATTTTTTTTCAATTTTGTTATAGCTTTCTTCTCTATCTGCCTTACTCTTTCTCTTGTTATACTTAATTTTTCTCCTATTTCTTTTAAAGTATGTATTTTATTATTCGCTAATCCATATCTTAATTCTAATATTTCTTTTTCTCTTGAATTTAAAGTTTTTTCAAATAAGTCATACATTTCAGATAATTGATCATTTCTAATAATATCATCTTCTACATTATCACTTTGTCCAATAACATCTTCTAAAAATATATTATCTCCTATTGCATCATTTAATGATATTATTTCTTGAAATTCATTTTGTAATAATACTATTTTAGAAGGTTTCATCCCTAAAACTTCAGCAATATATTCCACAGAAGGAATATCTCCAAACTCATTTTGATAGCTTTCAATAACTTTATTTACTTTAGATAGTTGCTCATATTTATATGAAGGGATTCTAATATCTCTACCTAAATTAACTATTGATTTTTTTATTGTTTGTTTAATCCACCATACAGCATAAGTACTAAATCTTAATCCTTTAGTATAATCAAATTTATCTATAGATTTTATTAATCCTAAATTTCCTTCACTTATTAAATCAATTAAAGGTAATCCATTACCTAAAAGCTTTTTAGCTTCAGATACAACTAACCTTAAATTTGATAAAATTAATAAATGTTTAGCTTGTTCATCATTTTCTTCTCTAACTCTTTTAAATAATTCAACTTCTTCTTCTGATGTTAATAATTCATGATTTTGTAAATCTGAAATATATAGAGAAATCAGATTAATATGATTATCAGACCCGTTAGTTATTTTATCGTTTTCCATTTTCACCTCATTAAAATTCCGATCTTAATTCTCTTTCCATAAATATTTGTGTAATAGTCCTTATATCTCTGCCTTCATATAATAATTCATATAAAGCTGTAAAGATAGGTGTTCTTATCTCATTTTTCTTGATAATTTGGTAGAGAGCTTTAATAGTTGTAGCTCCTTCAGATACCATTTTCATTTCATTAACTATATCTTCTAATTTTCTACCCTTACCTATCTGCTCTCCTAAATATCTATTTCTACTATGTTTACTTGTACAAGTTACTATCATATCACCCAAACCTGTAAGTCCCATAAAAGTTAAAGGATTAGCACCAAGTGTAGTTCCGATTAATACTATTTCATTCATACCTCTTGTTAATAATGCTGCTTTAGTGTTATCTCCATAACCTAAACCATCACAAATACCTGCACATATAGCTAAACAATTTTTAATTGCTCCACCTAATTCTGATCCTATAACATCAGATCCAGTGTAAACTCTAAGTGAACTATTATTAAAAGTTTGTTGAACTATTTTAGATGCTTCAATATTTTTAGATACTGAAAGTATTACAGAAGGCATATTATTAACAACTTCTTCAGCATGTGTTGGTCCTGCAAGTAATACATATTCATATTCTTTATCTTTAAGTACTTCCTCACAAATTTTAGAAATTGTTAATCCAGTTGAAATCTCAATACCCTTAGCAACGTTAACTAATATATATTTTTTAGTCATACTTTCTTTTAATTTATTTAGTGTATCTCTTAAAAATTGTGTAGGTGTTGCAAGTAAAATAATATCTATATTTTCATTTTTTAGAATCAAATCATAATCATCTATTATTTCAATACTTTCGCTTAATTTAAAGCCTTTTAAAAAGTTTTCGTTTTCTCTTTTTTCTTTCATTTGTTTTCGATAATTTTCATTATATTCCCATAAAAAACATTTATGTCCTTTATTATCTAATAAATATGTTAAAGCTGTACCCCAGCTTCCTCCACCAATTATCAATATATTCATTTGAAACCTCACTTTTTATCTACTTTATCAAAGAATTTTGCTTCTTTTCTATTTATCAAATTAATAATATTAGGCTTATGTCTTATTATAATAATAATACCAATAATTAAACCAAAAATAGTGTACATGATATTATTATACAATATATATGTTAAAATTGGAAGTAAAAAAGCACAAGTTATAGAAGCTAAAGAAACATATTGTGTAATAAAAACTATAATGAAAAATATTATTAATAAAAATAAAATAACTTTAGGTATTAAAATAATAAAAACCCCTAATGAAGTAGCAACAGCTTTTCCTCCTTTAAATCCAAGGTATATAGTGTAGCTATGCCCTAAAATTGCAGCCATACCTATAAGTATTAAATGTATATCATCTAAATTCATTCTTTTGGCAATTATTACAAAAACTGATCCTTTTAACACATCTAATATCAATGTTAATATTCCTAGTTTCCAACCTAAAACTCTTGCTGCATTAGTTGAACCAAGATTACCACTTCCATATTTTCTAATATCTATATTCTTAAATATTTTACCTATCCACAACGCATTAGGTATAGAACCTAATAAATATGCTAAAACAATTAATATTGTTACTTTAAACATATTACTCCCTTTCTATTTTTCTTTTATTAAATTTTCTTTTATCAAGTATTCTTTAGCTACTTCTCTTGCTGATTTACCTTCAACATCTACCTTATAATTCATTTCTATCATCTCTTTAGAATTAATCCTATTTGATAATTTTTCAAGAATCATTTTTAATTCAGGATATTTTTTTAATGTTTCCTCTCTTAATAATGGTGCAACCTGATAAGGAGGGAATAACTCTTTGTCATCTTCTAATATTTTTAAATCGTATGTCAAAATTTTACTATCTGTTGAATAAATTTCAATAATATCTACATTCCCACTATTTATAGCACTATAACGTAAAGAAGGTTCCATTGTTCTTACTTTTAAATTTAATCCATAACGGCTTTTTAATCCCATATTACCATCTTTTCTATCATTAAATTCTAAAGTGAATCCAGCCATAGCATTATTCTCTATTTTCTTTAAATCAGAAATTTTATTTAAATTATGAATCTTTCCATAATCTGTTTTTATAGCTATAGCATAGGTATTTTGAAATATACTAGGTCTTAAATAAACTAAATTATCCTGTTCAAATATTCTATATCTTGCTATTTCATATACCTTTTGTGCATCATTTGATATATTCTCTATAGGATTTTTTAAAAGTGTTGTCACAATTGTTCCTGTATATTCTGGATATATATCAACACTTTTTGATTTTAATGCTTCATATAAGAAATTAGTCTTTCCAAAATTAGGCTTTAGCTCAACATTTATATCACTTTCTTCTTCAATAAGTAATTTATACATGTTTATAATAATTTCAGGTTCAGCCCCAAGTTTTCCAGCAATAACTAATATTTTTTCAGAACTACTTGATAAAGGAATGAAACTTAAAGTTACTGAAAAAATAGAAAGTATTAATGCAATTAGTATAGTTTTAGGTTTTCTATTTTGTAAAAATTTAATTAACCCTCCAAAAATTATAGCAAGAATTGCTGAAGAAATAGCTCCAATAAAAATAAGTTCTGTATTATTACGATCAATCCCTAATAATATAAATGATCCAAGACCACCAGCACCAACTAAAGCTGCAAGCGTTGCTGTACCAATAATCATAATACTTGCTGTTCTCACACCAGACATTAATATCCCCATTGATAAAGCTAATTGATATTTTTTTAATTTTTCCCACTTAGTCATTCCAAAAGCTGTAGCAGCTTCTTCAAGTGATGAATCTATTTCAGATAACCCTGTAATAGTACTCTGTAATATAGGAAATATTGCATATATAACAAGAGTAACAACGGCTGGAAGTGTTCCTATACCTATAAGAGGTATAAAAAGTCCTAATAAAGCTAATGATGGAATAGTTTGAAATATTCCTGTAACTTGTAATGTCCATTCTTTTGTCTTCTTATAATTTGTTACACATATCCCTAATGGAACAGCTATAATAATTGCAATAAGTAATGATAATAAAGAAATTTGTAAATGTTCAAATAAAGCTACAAACCATTCTAATTTTTTATCAATAAAAACATTGATAATACTCATTATTCACACTCCCTTACATAAAAAAATTCTTTTACAAAATCATTTACAGGATTATTTCTAATTTCTGTAGATATATCACATTGAATAACTTCTCCACTTTTCATTATACAAATTTTATCAGCTAATTTCAAAGCTTCATTCATATCATGTGTTACAAAAACTGTTGTCATTTTATATTCTTCATGTAACATCTTAATTAAATCTTGTAATTGTGTTTTACTTAAAGGATCTAATGCAGAAAAAGGTTCATCCATAAGTAAAATCTTAGGATTAGAAATAATAGCTCTTAAAATCCCTATTCTTTGTTTTTCTCCTCCTGATAATTCTTTAGGTAATCTTTTCATATACTTTTCAGGATCAAGTCCAACTTTTTCTAATAAATCTATTGTTTTCTTTTTTATAAGTTCTTTATCCATATTTTTCATTTCTGGAATTAAAGCTATATTCTCTTCAACTGTTAAATTAGGGAAAAGTGCTATTTGTTGAAGTACATAACCTATTTCCAAACGAAGTTCTCTAAGATTATATTCTTTCAAATTCTTATCTTGAAAGAATATATCTCCCTCTGTTTGTTTAAGAAGTCTATTAATTAATTTTAACATTGTAGTTTTTCCACTTCCACTTGGTCCAATAATAACAAAAAATTCTCCTTTTTGAATTTGTAAATTAATATTATTTAAAATAACTCCCGCTATTGGACATATAATAGACACATTTTTATATTCAATCATAAATTCTCCTTTCATAATATCATTATAATACCCAGATTAATCTAATTTTTAGTGTATTATAATAAAATATGATCAACTATATATAAATGTTATTAATTTTATATGAAATTAAACATAATTCACACACATTATATCATAATTTAATATTTTTTACATTACAATTAACCAAAAATATAATAATCAATATATTCTAGTAATGTTTACATTATATTTTAATTGTAATTTTTAAATTACTCTAATAATTCTAACTTATCATAATCACTATAGAATACTAAATATATTTGTAGATATTTCACATTATCGAACTAATTTTAAATAATTTTATTTTCAACCTCTATATTCAATTAGTTTACAATGATAAATACTAGATTAAATAAATTATTTTTTCAAAAATAAAAAAGAGCAATTTTTTTATGTTAATTACTCTTTCTCAATATAATATATTCGTCTTATTTGCAAGTGTAACCGTTTTTTCAACCAACTTTGCTAACTCATCAATATCTTTTTTATTGTGTTCAACTGTCCTTGACATCATCTACTTAATATCTATTAAAATACCCTGTACTCGTTCATATGGAGATGCAGAACTTTTCCAGTCTCCTCGTGCTTCACCAATATAAAGCATATTTTCTTTTGAAGGAAACATTTTACCTTCCTTATTAAATGGCATTAAAAATAAATTATAAACTAATGGTGATTGTCCATTCTTGTCTTTAAATTTTGGAGAAGTTGCAACATATTCTCCATAAGTAATCTGCTTATTAATAGAACTTGAATGCGGTAATTCAATATGATCTTTACTATCACCATATCTATAATATTTAGCGTCAATAATAAATATAGAATCATCTACTTTCATGATTGTATCTGGTTCAAGTGCAGATTTTGATCGTTTACCTTCATTAATAAGATACCACGATGTTTTTGGAAAATATAAATTCTTATTATCTTCACCAAAATTAAAATCAATCATTTTTTCCCAAACATATTCAAAATTATTAGTCCCAAAGAAAAACCTTGTATTGCGCCCTTTCCACCCAATATATTGTATCATACAAAGCATTCCAGAAAGTAACGCTTTATTTTGAGTATTATTTTCTACACGAAGTTTTTCCTTAAGTGAAACCACAAAACTTTTTTTTCAAATACTATAGATGGTTTTCGCATTATATTTTCAAAAAAAAGAAAACCAATTTTTTTATAAGCTTCATAAACACAAAATTCGTTTATCTTTGTAATATAATTTGCCATATCAACTTTTGATTCCTGTGATATAGTTTTAAGATAAACAAAACAATCATCTTGTGGATATGCTCTCTGAGTTTTTATAGTCTTAGTCCAATTCTTAGGTCCTTTACCATTAACAGTAAAATCGTTCATTTTCTGTATAATAACCACGATTATAATAATCATTAAGAACAGTCATATAAGCTTGAATTGGAAAGTTAACTTCTTCAGAATTTTCTATAAATAATTGCGGTAGTAATCTTTCCTTTATTCCTGAAAAATTAGTTAAAACTCTAATCAAAAGTTTAATGTCCTTTTTTTGTTCATCAACTGTTTTCCCAAGATTATACCCAATAGGAAAACATATTTTAATTAGATCTCCATCAAAACGAATTCCAACAAAAGTATCTGTTCCTTCATTTGTATTCACATGACACTCATATAAAGGGGATGTTTCTATTTCTATATCATATCTCCTTTACTAATACTAATTCAATCCAAAAATATCATTATTAAAAATATCTAATCTTTTTTTACCTTTTGATGTTTCAAAAGCTTTAATTAGTTTTTCAAGACTATCATATTCACTCTTAAATACATCATCTCTTGTAAATTTAAATGCATCATCCCACAAATATTTTAATACTTTTTCAGGAAAATTATGATTTTTATCATCGGCTTCATCTTGAGTAATACCATCATCTGTAATATAAAAATATAAATCTTCTTCTGTTATAAAATAAGCTCCAAGTCGCTTATCCTAAGATGATGTCATACCAACATTTTTCGTTATAATTAAGTTATTAATTATATCAGCAGAAACTGACCACTTAATTTCTATATCAAGAATTTCCTTATTTGCAATTTTTGATTTTTTAACATCATTTTCAACCATACGCATATTCCATCTTCTTTGAAATGCAGTATCCAATGTAAAAACATTTTGATCAGATGTATTCATTGTGGCAAAAATAAATAAATTTGAAGATAATTTAATTTTTTCTGATATATTACCATGTATATACACTTTTTTAGCTACATCTATATTATTAATTTCATACTCACTATTTCCATGATTATCTCTATCAAGCAACTGGAAAATATCTCTAAAAATTGCTGGAGCATTACCTCTATTAATTTCTTCTATGATCAAACAATATTTTTTTGTAGGATTATTATATACTGCAGATAATATTCTTGTAAATGGTCCTGCTGAAAACTCATATTTTATTTTTCCTGTATTTGAATCTGTAAATGGCAATATCTGACCAACAAAATCTCCATATGTATAATCAGGATGGAAAACAACTCTTTCAATTTCATCAGAATCTTTACAATATTTATTTTTTATAATATAACTTTTACCACATCCAGGAACACCATATAATAAAACATTTATTCCACCTTTAAGACGATCTAATTTATCTATTATATTTTCTCTTTTTTCAAAATTTTCTATAGATTTATCATTATATATTTCAAGATTACGCAGACGTGTTTCATATTTTGATAAAACTTCTGGAGCAATTTTAATACATTTAGTTCCAATTGGAAATCTTGTTTCTTCTGTAAAAAATCCAAATTTAACCAAAGTTATAATAGTTGCTACACCAGAAACATAATTTTTTTCTTCTCTGCTTAATCTATAATCATCTTTTAAAAAGCCATCAGGATATTTCCTATCTTTATTATGTATAACTTTCAATTGAGAAAGTACATCAGTATAGCTCATATCTAAGTCTACTAATTTCCAGAGTAAAAACGAAAATTCACGATACGTTAAATATCCCATATCCAAAATAGCTCTAACATATACTGAAAGTGGCTCAACATTTGAAAAACTTTTAGGAGATCCATGGTTATCTCTTCCAAATTTTACTTTTTCCAAAACATCCATAATTACTTCTTGAACTTTAGTAATACTATTAGATTTAATCGCTTCATACATCTTTTTCCCAAAAGTTATTATTCGTATCTTTGAATTTAATTTTTTAATATCTTCTTTAGATGTAAATCCAAAATATGAAGTTATCTTTACACAATCTTTTTGAATTTCTTGGTTATCTCTAATTATAGTATTTAATTTAGCTTTATATTCCTCATTTGTAATCCAATCATCAGCCTCATAAAATATATGAAGAACAGTTTTAACTTCATCTAATGTAACACTATACTTAGACATTATTATTTTCCCCATTTTATCCCTCCTTCTATCATTAGTAATCCTTAGAATACTTCATAATTTTACAAAAATATTTTTATAATGTTATATCATATACCATTTATGGCAACAAGTAATTATACAGCTTATTTCCAATATATAAACATTGATTAAAATTAATGTTTCCCCTTTTTAAAGAAAAAAACAAGTCTTGAAACTCTACATCTGATTGGCATAAAAAATATAATATAATCTATAAATAACGAACATGCAAAACTTAGCATTATTTTTTACAAACAAAAAATGATTAGATTTTACTCTAATCACCTTTTTGTTCTATGCATTGCAACTCACCACTACTTCATAATTACCCACTGACCTAATTTAGTTGAACCTTCATATCTAATAAGTCCAGCTTTCCTCATTTTAGTTAAATGATAACGCACACTATCAACAGTAAAATTTAGTTTCTCTGACATTTCTTTCGAACTTATATGCGGATTTTTAGCAATTATCTTAATAATATCTTCATGTTTCATGGTAGTTTTAGTAGTAGTTTTCATGGTAGTTTCTTTGGTAGTACTACCATTAAACTCTTTCAAAAATTCTTCATTCACGCTTATAAATCTTCTTCATTATTCGAATAAAATTTAAGCTCAGGAAAGCCATTTTCTAATAGTGCATCCTTTGCACGCCTTATGCCTGATCCATAAGACTCTATCAAATTAAGTGAAAAGAACATATCTTTAAGTTCTTTGTTAAGATACTGTATTCTATCAAAACTTCTATCCCTGTTAAGAGCCTCAATGGTTACTGGCGGAAGTAGTCTATTATGATTCACAAAAGAAATTCTATCTTTGTAAATGTATATTCCTACATATTCAGGCCTGTCATAAATGATGTTAGGATACTTAAGATTAATTATTATCCATCTCATCATTTAGTAATCCTACGTTTCTAAATTGTTCTTTGTATCTCCACAAACCATATCAATGCAAACATTCACATCAATATAATTTTTATGGACTTTTTTACATAATATTTGTAAAACTACTTAAAATTAAAGATTTTCACTATTTCTCTCTTTGTATCAACGCTATGCACTCCACATGATGTGTTTGTGGAAACATATCAAAACCTTTTATAAATTTTAACTTATATCCATATTCTTTTAAAATTGCAATATCTCTAGCAAGTGTAGTTGGATTACATGAAATATATATTAATTTATTAATATTACTCTCACTTACTCTCTTTAAAACAAAACTATCTATTCCTTTTCTTGCTGGATCAAAAACTATATAATCTATATTATTTTTCTCTAAAACTTTAGATATAGTTTCTTCTACTTTTCCAACTATAAATTCAACATTATTTATATTATTCTCATTTCTTGTTTTTATTGCTGCACTAACAGATTCCTGAACTACTTCAAGTCCTATAACCTTACTTGCTTTCTGTGACATTATCATAGCAATAGTTCCAGTTCCTGAAAATGCATCTATAATATTCTTATTATCATATTCACCCAAAAGCTCTAATGCTTTTAAATACAGTTTTTCAGTCTGTTTCTTATTAATTTGAAAAAATGAATTAGGGTATATTTTAAAATTAATTCCAAATAAATTTTCAACAATATATGAAGAACCTGCTATTTTAATAAATTCTTCTCCAAAAATTACATTATCAATTTTATTTTTTATTGATATATATATTGATTTAATTTCAGAATTTTCATTATACAATTCCATTAAAGTATTTTTCAAACGACTAATAGATGATTTACCGTTAACAACTAACACTAACATCACTTCACCCATATCATTATTTCTAATAACACATGTTTTTAAAAATCCTGTATTAGTTACATCATTAAATACCTTATACTCTTTTTTAATTCCCTTATACTCATTCAATTTATATAATAGTTTCTCTAATATTTTTGTTGCAATATTAGATCTTAAATTTACTTCATTACTAACAAATATTTCATGTGATTTCTTTTTAAAAAATCCAGTTTTTATCTCACCATTTATCTTAATAAATGGTTCAGCAACTTTATTTCTATAATTAAAAATATCATCTGATTTTTCAACATAAATATCTTCTTTTATATCTTCTTTCGCTATTCTTTGCATCACATCTTTTAAAATCATAGACTTACATTTAATTTGTGCATCATAATTCATCATTGCAAAATCACAACCTGAGTAATCTTCAAAAGTAATTTTATCAAGTGATATTCTATCTACAGAAGGTTTAACAATTTCATATATTAAACCTCTTGCATATGTTTTTTTTATAGATATTATTTTTACTTTAAGTTCATCTCCTGGCACTGACATCGGTACAAAAATTACTAAATCTTCATATTTAGCTATACCTTCTCCACCAAATACTAACTTTTCTATTTTAACATCAACTATATCATTAATTTTCATTCAAAAACTCCAAAGCATTTTTTAATTGAACCATCATTCCTATTCTTATTGCATTTTCATCTACCTTAAATTTTGGATGATGTAAATCATATATAGCACCTATTTTTTCATTTTTTACTCCCAATCTATAAAATGAACCTTCTATTTCATTTAAGAAATATCCTACATCTTCTACATCCATCCTAGATTTTTCAATCATCACACAATTTTCATAACCTAAAATATCTTTTACATTTTTCTCCAAGAATCTAGTTTTCTCCTCATTATTTATAACTGGCATATAACTATCTTTAAAATCAATATCTACTGTAGCTCCCATACTTTCAACAAATTTAGGTAAATTATTTTTTATTTCATCTACTAACCATTTTTTTAAATCAAGAGTAAGTGTTCTAATAGTTCCAGTTAATACAGCCTTATCTGCAACAATATTTTGTGCAGTTCCAGCATTAAATGTTCCTACAGTTATTAAAGCGCATTCTCTTGCATCTATTCTTCTACTAATTAAAGATTGTAAATATTCTACAACCTTTGACCCTACAACTACAGTATCTATCCCTAGATAAGCTAATGCTGCATGCGATGCAAACCCATTTATAGTTATTTTAAAAGTTGATGAAGTGGCATGTAATTTCCCATATTTTATACCAATTTTCCCTGCTTCTATTTCTGGTGCAACATGAAATGCAAAAATAGCATCTGCTTTAAAATCATCATTAACTCCTTCTTCAAGCATTCTTTTCGCACCACCTATAGTTTCTTCAGCTGGTTGAAAGAAAAATTTAACATTTCCTTTCCATTTATCCAAGTTTTCAGATAAAATTTTAGCTACTCCTAATTGTACACTTGTATGTACATCATGCCCACAAGCATGCATTACACCTTTATTTTTCGATTGAATCTCAAAATCACTTTCTTCTAATATTGGTAATGCGTCCATATCTGCTCTAAATGCAACTGTTTTACCTTTTCCATTTTTTATATACGCATATATTCCAGTATCTGCAACTCTCTCATATTCTATATTTTGTTTTTTTAAAAATTCTTCTATATATTTTGATGTATTATATTCACATTCACTTAACTCTGGATTTTCATGTAAATACCTTCTATGAAGCACTATTTCTTCATAAATATCATCCACTATTTTTTTTATAAAATCATTCATAATCCTTCACTCCATTTTCTTCATATTTTAACACAAATAAAATTGTTTATCAACTAAGTATGCGTAAATACTTGATTTTAAGATATTTATAATATATAATTATGAAGAAGGGAGTGTATTAAATTATGTACGTACAATCAATTGATAGAGCTATGAATTTACTTGAAATACTATCTCAAGGAACAAATTTTTCATTATCTGAGTTATGTAAAAAAAGTAAATTAAATAAGACGACTACTTTCCGTATACTACATTCATTAAAGGAAAATGGATATGTTAAACAAAATAAAAAAGGACAATATTGTCTGACATTTAAAATGTTTAGAGTTGGAAATAGGATCATTCAAAATATTGACTTTACTCAACCAGCAAAAAGCTATATTACAAAGCTTGCAGTCGAAACAAATCAAACTATACATTTAGTTATTAGAGATGGAAGTCAAATATTATATATCGATAAATTTTCACCTGAAAACACTTCAAATAATATGGAATGGTCAAAAATAGGTAGACGTGCTCCTATGCACTGTACATCAGCAGGTAAAGCAATACTTGCTTACTGCAGTGAAGAAGACATCATTAATATTTGGAATCAAACTGATATAATAAAATATACAGCAAGAACTATAGTTAATCTTGATATATTAATGGATAATCTTAAACTTGTAAAGAAAAATGGATATTCTGTAGAATATGAAGAATATGAACTTGGATTATATTGTATTGGTTGTCCTATTTTTAATGCAAAAGATGAAGTATGTGGTTCTTTAAGTATTTCTATACCACTTTCAGAAAAAGAAAATTCCAAAGCTTTCTTCGTTGAAAAAATTAAAGAATGTTCTAAAAAAATATCTAAAAAATTAGGTTATGATATATCATAAAAGTAACATTTATTAAGGTGACACAAAAAAAAATTTAAACCAGAGACATGTCTCTGGTTTTTAGTTTATTTAATATTTAATAAATACATTTATAAACCATCACTTTAATTATTTATTAATATAACATTTGCAATAGCGAGTGTTTCAGTATGACTTAAAGAAATATCTCCATCAATTAATTTTCCATTTACATATAAAAATGGTTTACCTGATTCGGAATTAATTATTTCAATTTTATTTAAACTAATATCAGTTATTCCAGTACCCAAAGCTTTTAAATATGCTTCTTTTGCAGCAAATCTTGCACTATATGATTCATATTTATTTATTTTTTTTTCACAATACTCTATTTCTTTATCACTAAATACTGTTTTTAAAAAATGATCACTTTTTTTTATTGCTTTCTCTATTCTTTTTACATCAACTATGTCTACTCCTATTTTAAACATATATTATACACCTTCAAAGCATTTTCAGTAGTTTTTCTTTTTACTTCCTCTACGTCCACTTCTTTTAATTCAGCAATTTTTTCTGCAACATATGAAACATAAATTGGATTATTTAACTTACCTCTAAAAGGTGCTGGAGTTAAATATGGCGAATCTGTTTCAAGTACTATTTTATCTAAACTTATTTTTTTTATTAATTCATGGGTTATTTTATTATTTTTAAATGTTACAGTTCCACCTACACCTACATAAAATCTATCTAATAAATGTTCTATCATATCATAACTACCAGAATAACAATGAAATATACCTCTTAATTTAGGATAATCATTTATTATTCTAATAGTATCTTCTAATGAATCTCTAGTATGAATAACTACAGGTATATCTATCTTTATCGCATTTTCTATTTGCAATCTAAAATATTTTTCTTGTTCTTCTTTAGGGTCATTCATCCAATAGTAATCCAAACCTATTTCTCCTATTGCTACAACTTTTGGATGATTAATTGCTAAATTTAACATTTCTTCAAAATCTTTTTTATCGAACTTAGATATATCACAAGGATGATATCCTACTGTAGCATACATAAAATCATATTTATCAGCATATTTAATACATTCAAGGATACTTTCCATATCACATGATACATTTACAGCTAAATCTAATTTTTCTTTCATTTCATTTATTATCGTTTCTCTATTATTTAAATATAGTTCACTGTATATATGTAAATGAGTATCAATTAAATTTTTCATAAAGACCTACTTTCATTTTTTATATATATAATATCATATTTTTTATTGACAATGCAAAAAAATTATAGTATACTTATTGAGATGAAAGAACGTGTGGATAAGTGGTAGAGAGGCCGAATACACTTCCCTGCTAAGGAAGCATCCGGGCATAAACCTGGATCGTGGGTTCAAATCCCACCTTGTCCGCCATTTTTTCGTATGTACCTGTAGCTCAACTGGATAGAGCATTTGACTACGGATCAAAAGGTTGTGGGTTCGACTCCTACTAGGTACGCCATTAAAACATTAAACCACTTAATATATAAAGAGCTTAAAGCTCTTTTTTATATTTGTTGATATTATTTTCATATTTCTAAATTACCTTTCAACAATGTTTCTATTTTCTTTAATAATTTTCTAAACAGTGATATCATTAAACTAAAACCACAAAAATTATATTTTTTAGAATTTTATATAACCATATTTAAAATTGACATTTTTATACTAAAAAGATATAATTAATTAGAAAATATTGGAGGTGTAATTGTATGAAAGCATTTGAAATAAGTAAATGGATATTAGAAAAAAATCCAAGTTTGTGTTTCGGAACTTATGATGGTAATGTAAAATTAAATAAATTATTGTATTTTTCTAATCTAATGTATTACACTCTGTATGATGAAAATTTAATAGATGATAAATTTACAAAATGGGATAATGGTCCTGTAATAAAAAGTATATATGTGGATTATAGATATCATGATTGTAAAGAAATAAAATCAAGTAAATCCATAGAATTTGATGATAAAGTTAAAAAAGTAATAGATATCATAAATTTTGTATATTCAGATAAAACTGCTAACGCTTTATCAGATGAAACACATAATCATAGTATTTGGATAGAGCAACATAAAAATGGATATATTGATTTTTCAAGAATCGATGAAAAAGAAAAAAAATTAATGAGAAAAATTTACTCTTGTTACAAAAATATTGATTTTGATAACTTGAAATTAAAAGTTGTAAATGAAGTTAAATACTATTATTTTAAAAATGAACTTGAAATTACAGATGAAATTATAAAACAACTAGAAAATAATGTTACAAATGAGGAATACATATTTTTAGAAGTTTATAACGGGGAGCTGATTTTTTCTTAATGGATATATGTATATTTAAAATCAAATATTCAACTGATCCAACTAAATCTCTAAATCCTCACCAGCATTTCATAGGATATCAAGATAATAATTTAATAATATTCTATTCTATTTCATCAATATTAAAAAAAGAATATAAAGTTTACCCAGACGGTGAAGAAAATCCTAATTATTATATATTAGATGATGATAATTATATCAAATGTAATTTTAAAGTCCCATCTTTTATAAATTATTCCGAAGCTCATTCTTTAATGTTAAGTGATGATATAGACATAACTAAATTAGATAATAGAAACATAGATGAAGATCTAAAAAAGAAAATATTAAAAAAAATCGAAGATGTGAAGAAAAAGGGTAATTATACTGAATACAGTATTGACCCAGAAAAATTTAAAAAATATAATCCTAAATGCTCAAGTTTGTATTAAAAATACTCCTTGAGCATTTAATAATATATAAAGGGCTTAAAGCCCTTTTTCATTTTATATTTTCATACTTTTCAATTATTTGCCACGCATTATTTATTTTGTTTGTAATTTCAGTGGCTTTTTCTTTTTCATTTTTATCTTTAAAAAAATCTGGGTGATATTTTTTTAGCATCGTATTCCTACCCTTTTTCTTAACATCAAAAGAATCAGAAGGACTAATTCCCAAATATTCACAAGCTTTTTCATATTCGTAATTTGTTTGATCATATTGATAAAAATTGTTACCATTTCTATTATTATAAAAATTATTGAAATCTTGTTCTGTATATGTTGTAGTGTTAAATTTTATTCCAGAAAATTTAATAATTATATATGCTATAAAAATAACAAATACTGCAAAAGTTATCACTGGAATAAAAAGTACTATTCCAATTAAAATAAACATGATTCTTAATAATACTCCAGTTAAAGTAGTATTATTACTCTTTCTAAAAAATGACATAGCAAATAATCCAAATAATATTGCTATAATATTTCTCATTTTATACCTCTCAATTCATTGAAAATTCTCTTATTTTTTCAGATAAAATATACATTTGTCTCTTAAACCAACTTTTTTTCTTTATTATCTCAAATTCAGATAATTCTTCTTCAAAGAATATTTTTAATTTATCATAATGATGATGATTAATGTAATATTCATCTATTTTACCTATTAATTCAGTAGGAATTTCATCTATTTTTAAATCTCTAGAAACATCATTAATTCTTACATAATTCTTTTCCTCTAGAATTTTACTTAAAATGTATTCTGTATTTTCTACTGATGTTTTCATTGTTGTTTTAATTAATGGAAAAGCCATTGAAATCAATCCAGAATCTTTTTCATCAATTTTCAAAAATTTCATAATCATATTATCTAAAAAAGAATTAATTTTAAACATCTTTCTTATATTAGCATTAGAAATATCTGCCTTATTGAATTTAAGTTTTTCTTTACCTGTACCAAGAGAAAGTATTTTAACTTCTTTTAAACTATTTACTCCTAGATTAAATGATTCTGCAAGTCCTATTAATGATGGATTATTTGAAAATAATGATCCATCTACATACATTTTGTTTTTAAATATATGTGGTGAAAAATATCCAGGTGCAGCTGCAGAAGAAATTATAGCATCTTTTAAAGAAAATTGTTCATTTTTATTCTTTATAACTTCATCATAACTTTTAACAATATTAATTTTTGAGTCACTTAAATTAACACTTGTTATCACCAATTTAGTTTTTAAATCTGAATAATCTAAATCATTAATATATTTTTTTACTACATTCTCTAAATTATGATTTTTATACAAAGAACCAAATAAAGCTTTTTTTCCATTTGATTTTTCATTAAAAATTTCTTTATAGCAATCATTATATATCTTTAATATCTCTTTGGGTTGTATACCTGAAGCCAATAATGTAGCAATAATAGAACCTGTACTTGTACCTATAATAATATCAAAATATTCATGATACTCAATATTAAAATCCTTTTGTATTTTATCTAACATCATTATTGTATATATACCCTTTAATCCTCCACCATCTAAACTTAATATTCTCATTTATTTCACCTTTACCACTTTATTTCAGAAACATCTAATTTAGTTTCATTTATTACTATTTCTTTCACTTTAGCATCTTGCATATATATTATCTTATCCGCCACTTTAGCTATTTCAGAATTATGTGTCACAACTATTACTGTAACATTCTTTTCCAAACTTAAATTTACTAATATCTTCAATACTTGTTTACCTGTATTAAAATCTAAAGCACCTGTTGGCTCATCACATAATAATATTTTAGGATTTTTGGCAATAGCTCTTGCAATAGAAACTCTCTGTTGTTCTCCCCCTGATAATTGCGAAGGAAAATTATTCATTCTATTTTCAAGTCCTAAATCTTTAAGAACTTCTGTAACATCTATATCCTCTTTTACTAATTCTGATGCTAATTCAATATTTTCTTTAGCAGTTAAATTAGGTAATAAATTATAGAATTGAAATATAAATCCAACATCATTTCTTCTATACCTTGTTAATTCTTCTCTAGTGTAATTAGCAATATTCTTATTATCTATAAATATATTTCCTGAATCAGCTATATCCATTCCACCTAAAATATTTAATAAAGTTGATTTTCCTGCACCAGAAGAACCTAGTATTACAACAAATTCACCTTTATTTATCTCAAAATTTATATCATTATTAGCTATTATTTCATTTTCTCCAATTATATATTTTTTTTTAAGATTTTCGATTTTAATATAACTCATGAAATACCCCTTTCAGATAATATATTCAATTATAGCATTATTTAAATGTATAATTCAATAAAAAAGGCTAGAAAAATCTAGCCTAATACATTAATATTAATGTTTACATCCACAACCACATTCATGTTTTTTGAAATCAATAACCATACGTCCTTGAATAGTTCCTTTTTCCATTTCATCAAATATATCTAATGCATCTTCAATTGGTCTAGTTTGAACTACTGGTACTACTAATCCCATAGCTCCAAAATCAAATGCTTCTTTAAGATCTTCTCTTGTTCCTACTAATGATCCTATGATTTCTATTCCTTTCAATACTGTTGCAACAATTGAAACATCCATAGTTTCTGAAGGTAATCCTACTGCAACTACTCTTCCTGCTGGTCTTGCAGAATCTATAGCTTGATTGAAAGCAACTTTAGATACAGCTGTAACAACTGAAATATGTGCTCCAATTTCTGTTAATTCCATAATTTTCTTAACTGGATCTTCTTTTAATCCATTTATTACATAATCAGCTCCAACTTCTTTAGCTAAAGCTAATTTATCATCATTAATATCTACTGCAATTACACGAGTATTAAATACTTTTTTAGCATATTGAACTGCTAAGTTTCCAAGTCCTCCTGCTCCCCAAATTACTACCCATTGTCCAGGTTGAGGTCTTCCTACTTTAATCGCTTTATATGTAGTTACTCCTGCACATGTAATTGAACTTGCTTGAGCTGGATCTAATCCTTCAGGAACTTTAACTGCATAATCAGCTGTAACTATACACTCTTCAGCCATTCCACCATCTGCTGAATACCCAGCATTTTTAACAGATTGACATAAAGTTTCATTTCCTGTAACACAATATTCACATCTTCCACATCCTTCAAAGAACCATGCTATAGAAACTCTATCTCCTGGAACTAATGAAGTAACACCTTCAGCAACTTCTCTTACTATCCCTATTCCTTCATGTCCTAATACTCTTCCAGATACTTTACCAAAATCTCCATGTGCAACATGTAAATCTGTATGACAAACTCCACAATATTCAACATCTACTAAAGCTTCTCCTGCTTTTAATGGTCTTAATACTTTTTCAACTACTTCAACACCATTTGATTCTTTATTAACTACTACTGCTCTCATTTTAGCATCATCCTTTCAAACAAAATAATATTTTCACTAATAATATACCATACTAACACTGAATATTCAAATAGAAAATTTTAAAATTCAGTGTTAATTATTTAACTATAAATAGCAATAGATAATTCTATAAGAAAAAAACACAAGTAAATACCTGTGTTTTAGATTTTTTCTTTTTATTTAACTTAAAAACCAAATTCAGTGTTAACCAATCTCTCTCATTTTGTAAAGGAAAACACCGAGTGCTATAGATACATTTAAAGATTCAATTTTACCATATATAGGTATTATTGCTTTTTGATGTGAAATTTCTAGAAACTCATCTGAAACTCCTCCACCTTCATTACCAAAAATATATGCATTCTTATCTTTTTGTAATTTAATTTCCCTATAATCTATACTTTCTTTAATTAAAGCTGTAGAAACAATATTATATTCATTATCTTTCAAAAATTTTATAATATTTTCTTTTTCTTCATATATGACATTAACATTAAATATGCCCCCCATAGTTGCCCTAATAACCTTAGGTGAATAAACATCAACCGATGATTTAGTTAATATAAGTGTCCTATAATTAGTAGCTACTAATGTTCTAATAATAGTTCCAATATTTCCAGGATCTTGTATAGCATCTAAAATAATTAAATCTCCAGATAATTCATGTAAATTAGATAAATGTTTAGAATATATAAACAATATTCCTTGACTATTAGTCTGAGTAGTAATACTATCAAATAATTTATCAGAAAGTACAGTTAAATTTTCATATTTTGATATATTATACTTATTTTCATAATATGTATACTTACTTTCTTTTACTATAACTTTAGAAAAATTATTCTTTTCTTCTAAAAATTTTTCTCCCTCAGCTAAAAATACACCTGATTCATCTCTATATTTCTTATCATTTAGTTTCTTAATTAATTTATAATATCTATTATCTGTACTTACTATTACATCTTTCATTAGGCCATTACTCCTAGTTTTTCTCCAGCCAATATATGATAATGAATATGATATACTGTTTGACCTGCATCAGAATTAATATTAGTTACAACCCTATATCCACTTTCATTTACACCAAGTAATCTTGCGACTTTTGCTACTGTTAATTGTAATTTTCCTAATA
Source organism: Streptobacillus notomytis (assembly GCF_001902585.1). NCBI lineage: Bacteria > Fusobacteriati > Fusobacteriota > Fusobacteriia > Fusobacteriales > Leptotrichiaceae > Streptobacillus > Streptobacillus notomytis. Next base: position 103,569 of record NZ_LKKV01000034.1, read on the forward strand.
AAATTACATCTTCTTCAGTCGCATCATCTAAATTTTTAATTTCTTTTTTAGGTATTACTAGTACATGAATTTTAGCTGCGGGAAAAATATCTTCAAAAGCTAAAAACTCGTCATCTTCATATACTATTTTAGCAGGTAATTCTTTATCTATTATTTTTTTAAATATAGTTGACATTATTCTATCACTCCATTTCCACAAGAACACTCAATTTTTGAAACCCTATCACTATGTCTACCACCTTCAAAATCAGAGCTTAAAAAGGCATCTATACACGATTTTGCAAGTTCAATTCCTGTAACTCTTGCACCTAATACTAATATGTTTGCATCATTATGTTGTCTTGATAATCTTGCACATAATTCATTTGTAACCAAAGCTGCTCTAATTCCAGATATTCTATTTGCAGCTATTGATATTCCTATACCTGTTCCACATATCAATATTCCAAAATCTGCATTTTTATCTAATATATTTTTTGAAACTCCTTTAGCTATATCTGGATAATCTACAGAATCTATGCTATCAGTCCCTATATTTAATACTTCAATTCCTTTTGATAATAAATAATCTACTAATTGATTTTTAAAATCAACACCTGAATGATCATTTCCTATTGCAATCTTCATATTCATCACCTTTCGTTTATTTAATATAAACTAATTTTAACATATATAAATTGAATTTTAAAGAAATAACAACATTTTTTGTTAATTTAAAAAATTTTTATAATCTAAATCATTTAACATTTTTTTTACATTTTAACCTATTTTTCCCAAGTATATTTCACTCCTGTTCTTATTTTATTATTAGTTCCTATATATCCAGTGTCTATAAATCCTATACTACTAAAATATTCCATGTCTATACTAATTCTATTATTAAACTTATACTCCAATTTTATTCTTGGTGTTAGTTCAGCATCCATTCTATATTGAATACCTTCATTATTTTGTGCTGCTTTTTTAATCTCATATCTATTATCTAAATAAGCAGATAATTTTCCCAGAACACTTATACTAGAATCATTTCCTAATTTTTTCTCAAATTCATATCCTATATATGTTTCAACTACAAATCCATTATAATATTCAGATTCTATTGCATAAGTAACATTATCATTACTTCCTCCACTGCTATTACTCATATTATTGCTATTAACAGTAATATTTTGGTTTCTTTTACTATAGTAATTAGAATATATACCAGATATTAATGTACCCTTGTAATCTTCACCTTTTAACAAATCATTTTTGTAATCCACTCCTGTACCAATTAATAGATAGTATGGAATTAATCTTCCATTTGTATTTGAATGCCACATAGATAACCATAAATCAAAATCACTAACTAATTTAAAATTTTTACCAAAATCATACTTTAACTTAGTATCTAACTCATATCTATTTTCTTTTTGTTTTTGACTATTTGAAACTCCAAAATTATAATCTACATAAAATGAACTATATCCACCTTTAACATTTATACCCAAATCTTTTATCTTTTTATTATACTCATACTTAAACCTTATTTTATTATACTCTAATTTTAATTCAGCATTACCAAACTCTTTAAAATTTAATCCAAATGATAACCATGTTTCTAATGTATTTAATGATACTTTATCATTAAGCTTATTTAAACCTATTCCTCCTGATAGTTTTAAAAATTCATATAAAGTTACTGATCCATTAAAGTCCTTACTATATCGTATTTGTTCATTAGATGAATATGAAGAAATTTCACTATGTATGTTAGAACTTAATTCAACCTTTACCTTCTTTGAGTTATTAAAATCAAATATCTCACTACTAGATAGTGTTAAGCTTGATATCATGATTAATAAAAATATTCTCTTCATCAATCTCCCCTTCCACTACCATCT